>NZ_JBISCC010000002.1:0-211 GCF_044385915.1 Thalassobellus citreus
ATGGATAACTGTGGGGCAAATAAGAGGCCCACAAGGTCCTAAGGGAGATAAAGGCGATACTGGTGATCAGGGAATACAAGGGATACAAGGTGTAGCAGGATTAGACGGAGCAGATGGGGCAACAGGTCCTAAAGGAGATAAGGGAGATAAAGGCGACAAAGGAGATACCGGTGATCAAGGAATACAAGGGATACAAGGTTTAGCAGGATTA
>NZ_JBISCC010000025.1:0-347 GCF_044385915.1 Thalassobellus citreus
AAATCAGAAGCAAGCAAAGAAGCAATAACCATAAGATTAAGTACTAAAATAAGCATTTTTGATATGCGATGTTGGGTTTTAGTGCTTTTTTTGTCAGATTAATATTTTATTCAGTTTGTTTTTTCGGTCAAATATTGTTTCTGCAATTAGGCTAAAGTCAGATGATTTATTTGTCCGTTTTTGTTTTGTTCCGCAAACAAACTCAAAAGTCCGCCATAATTTTAGTCCGCGTTTTTATATTCCGCAAACTTGCTAAAAATCCACAGTTTTATTTTTTCCGATAGAGTGAGCAGCATTAAACCCAACGGTTATGCATATGGAAAGTGCGATTTTGTGTGCGAGGATTT
>NZ_JBISCC010000037.1:0-468 GCF_044385915.1 Thalassobellus citreus
AAAGGAGATACGGGTGAGCAAGGAGCAGATGGAGGAGGAGTAACAGTTCAAGGTTCAGATACATTAGCAAATATATTTCTTAAAGACAATACAGTTCCAGGCTTAATGTGGATAGCTTTAGATTCAGGTACGGATCAAGGAGGAAATGCAGTAGCTATAGGAGATGGCCTGGTTTCAAATGGTACACAATGGATAACTGTGGGGCAAATAAGAGGCCCACAAGGTCCTAAGGGAGATAAAGGCGATACTGGTGATCAGGGAATACAAGGGATACAAGGTGTAGCAGGATTAGACGGAGTAGATGGAGCAACAGGTCCTAAAGGAGATAAAGGAGATACGGGTGAGCAAGGAGCAGATGGAGGAGGAGTAACAGTTCAAGGTTCAGATACATTAGCAAATATATTTCTTAAAGACAATACAGTTCCAGGCTTAATGTGGATAGCTTTAGATTCAGGTACGGATCAAGGA
>NZ_JBISCC010000075.1:0-4929 GCF_044385915.1 Thalassobellus citreus
ATTCAATTTGAGTGTCAGTCCGCTTTTCAAATTCCGCTGTTATTTTTTCTCTTTCCTCAAGATTTTGGGAAAAGCCAGAAAATTGAATAAAAGCAAAAAACATATAAATAAGAACTTTCATTGTTTTCATATTGTTGCCAATGGTTACGTATAATATTAGTGGCGCGTTTAGGTACTAATTTAATAAATAGAAACTTGCCAGCGGAAAATTCCGAAGGAATTTTCCAAGTAAGCTAAAACTAGCCATTAATTTTATACTTTGTTGCCCACAGTATTTTATTCTTTTCCTTGTAATTTAATCGGCTGAATTCCTACAACTTTATCTTTGTCGTCAAAAATTAATTTAATCATTTCATTTGGCGGACTTGAACTGTCATCTGAATATTTGTACTGAAGTAATGTAAACATACTTCCATTAAATCCCATTTGGATTCCGCTGTAAATTAATTCAGTTTTTCTCTCAAAATCTATGTTGTCGATTAATAGATTTAATTGTTCGTCAGTAACCTTTTCTTTAATTATATCGGATAAATATTCTTTCGATTTTATTAAATCTTTTGATTTTAAAACTTTGAAAAAATCATTCTTAATATTCTCTAATTCGGAAAGTTTTTTCTCGTCTAATTTTGGAATTTCTTTTTCCTTTTCTTTTGATTGGTTTTTGATGTAAAGTCTTATTCTATGAACTGGATTTATAGTCATTGCACCTTTTTTCTCATAGTAGTTTGAAACGGTTGCATACATTTCAATTTCTGTACTATCATTCGGTTTCCAAGTTGAACTTTCCACAAATGTATTTATGGAATCTAAACGACTAATATTAGAATAATTTCTCTTTGTTTTTGGTTCTCCAAATTCGTTTGAAATACTTTCTTTAAGGACTTTGTATTTTGAGATAAATGCTTTTTGATATTTTTTCGGTTTTTGATTATTATCTTTTTTTTCAAAATTAGAAACATCCCATTCGTAAAGCACAGAACTCATTGTTGAGTCTTTTTCTTTAAAGTAATAGTAAGTTATTAAGTCCGCTATTTTCTTTTCAGTTCTTTTGAATTTAATCGGTTGAGCATCTCCACTAAATGAAACGTGATTTGAAGTCGTTGGAATTCTTTCGCTTTTTAAATTTTCTTCCATTTGGATATATTCATTCAGCGAAATATTATGAATATCAAATCCGAATTCTTGTCCAAAAACAGTAATTCCAATTAATAAAAATCCAAGTATAAATGTAGTTCTCAAAGTTTTTTTCATATTGTGGGCAACGGTTACGTATAATATTAGTGGCGCGTTTAAGCACTAATTTAATAAATAGAAACTTGCCAGCGGAAAATTCCGAAGGAATTTTCCAAGTAAGCTAAAATTAGCCATTAATTTTATGCTTTGTTACCCAACGTTTTTTTAATCATATCCGTGTTGTTTTTTCCAATCTGATATATCAATTTTATCAATTTCTTCTTGTCTCTTTGTTTGAGATTGTTCTACTGTAAATTTGATAAAGAAAAACCAAGCTATAAAGCTCAAAATAAAAATTATAATTCGTTGCTTAAATTTCAAGAAATAGTTTTCGCTTCTTAAACTAAAAATTGTGTGATATTCAACTGTGTATTTATTCATAAAAACCAATGGTCCAAATAAAAAGAGTTGTACCATTTGCAATATTGTATAGCTTTCTGTTTTATTTTTTTCTAATCTTTCCGCTTCCTCTTTTAAGTGTTTCTCAGCTTCTATATTCCACTTTTTAATAATTTCATTTTGTTGTTCTTGAGAGATATTTCTTTTAATCAGTTCTTTTTTTGCTTGCACTGTAGCTTCTCGTTGCCAAATATTCTCGTCGTTGCAATATGCGATTTCAATCAATTCTTCTGTTTCTCTGTCAGAAATTGGAGGTGTGAATTCGGAGGTCATTTCTCAAATGTTGGGTAACGGTTACGTATAATATTAGTGGCGTGTTTAGTCACTAATTTAGTAAATAGAAACTTGCCAGCGGAAAATTCCGAAGGAATTTTCCAAGTAGCTAAAACTAGCCATTAATTTTATGCTTTGTTAGCAATAGTTATTTTACTTTTTGTTCGAATTTGAAAGACATAGTTCCATTGGTTGCTACAATCTCATAAGTTCCATTTTTAAGTGCTAAATTACAATAGTCGGTTTTATGTTCAATTTCTATAACATCAATTGGAATTGAAGCATTTAAATCTTCTCCTTTTTTATAAGCAAATATCATAATAGGAAAATCCAAATTTAAATTGGAAATATTAATAGCCACATCATTATTTCCGTTTTCAAATAACCAATTTGGTCTATTACTAATGTATTTTGTTAATGGATGAAAAACAACAATATCAATCCATCTGTCATTATTTTTATAAGCAAAAGGGTTTGAGTTTTTATCAAGAAGAATGGAAGGATGCTTAAAGTCAAAAGATTGAACAAAAATATTGCTATAGTCAAAAGTACTTTTTTCAGAGTAAAAAACTTGGTCAATCGTTAGGGGATTAATTCCAGTCAATTTGTGTAATCTTCCAGCTAATGATAAGCCACCAAAAAAACTAACATTTCCTTCAATAGCATGTCCTGAACCACAATGAATGAGATTCTTTTCAGATGGTTTTTCTTTAATTATTTTATAGATATTGTTCGCTTGGTCTATTTCTCTTTTAGCCCCTCCTTCATCACCAGTTGTTTCATATGGATAAATTGTATATCCAATTTCTTTAGCTGTTCTTATCAAATTTCCGAATTGTGGGTTTTTAGTGTAATAACCTGAATTTTGGATAGGGTATTTTCTTGAATTTAGCAAAGAGTCTTTTTTATCACCATTTGTGAGGGCTTCAAGGAACAAGTTTTTGTAACCATTATTAAATAGTTCTTTTAGCAAAGATTCTGTGAATACTCTGTGAGATGCGTTATGGTGAGATTCATTTATAATAACAATTTTGTTCTCTTTGGATTGATTAAGTATGTAATCTTTTGCTTTTGCAGTTTCATAAAGGTTTTTAATTGAATCAAATTGAAATTGGTTATAATCAATAATTTTTGGAGTAAATTCTAAATCCCAATATTTTAATGCATTTTTATGGTCAGTTTTAAAGGAGCACTCTGTTGCGTAACTTTGAAAGTCAGGTTCTAAAGCGGCTTTTTTAGATTCACTTTCTATTTCGGCTTTAAACTTATATTTATTGTTGAATGCAATATCTTTTTTTTCATTTCTTATAGATTTGCAAGAAATAAAAAATAAGATAATTGTTACGAAATATATTGTTTTGTTCGTCATAATTATTGCTAACGGTTGTGTATAAGAATAGTGCGTTTTTGTGTCCGAGGATTTTCCGCAGGAAAATCAGAGAGACCAAATAAGCGCTATCTTTTTGATTAAGAAATAAAATTAAGCATTATTTCTTATACTTTGTTGTAAGTAGTGCTTTATTATCTTTTCATCGCAATATTTTCGTGTACCCATTTAACTTCATCTTTCGGCTCAATTTCTCCAACTTTGCTACTACACCTGCTAAATGTCGCAGCTGGAAAATCATAAGGTTTACTATCGTCAAAATATGGTCCAACCACACCTAACATCCATCCATTTTCTGCAGCCCAATGTGGTTTATTTGTCATATACTTGAATACGTGATAAAATACGTTATTCCCGTCAAAATCTATTTTTACTTTTTCAAGATGTTTTATGTCGTCAGGTGCTTTGTCTAATTCAGTCGGGAATTCAAGCCAGTTAACCAATTTACTTTCAGCACCACTTTCAATGGTCAAATATTCTTTAGGGAACAGTTCCGTTTTATTATTTTCAGATAGTATTTGATAAGTCAGTTCACGAGTCTTATTATCTTTTGCATATTCCAGAACTTCTTCTTTTTTTATTTCTTCTCCGTTTTCTAATTTTTCTACAAGTGGTTTGATTCTTTCAAATCTCAACTTATGAGTTTTTGCACTTTCTTTTTTGAATGCAAAATATCTGTAAAGAATGAACAGAATTATAATTCCAATTACTATAAATATTATTTTCATATGGCGGTTTTTCGCATTACTTACAACGGTTTTATATATGATTTGTTGCGTGTTTTAAGCACTGAATTTAGTAAATAAAAACCAACTAGAAAATCCGCGAGGATTTTCGTAAGTAGGCTAGAACCAGCAATAAATTATATATGTTGTTGTGCAACGTATTTTATTGTCCATTTCTATTGATAAAATTCCAACTCCTCCATTTTAGAAATATCTGAGTTATTCACATTAACAATAATCCGTTGTCCAGTTCCGCAACCGCAAGCTTCACAGTCAGTTGCTAAAGGTGAATCATTGTCAAAATTCAAGCTGAGAACGGTTATATTTTTACTTTCCAAATATTCCGTCACAGCGATTTCAGTTTCTCCATTAGAATTGTTTTCTCCAGTATTCCAAGGGTCAGCACATTTTGTCTGATTCCAGAAAAAGCTAGTTTCATTTTCGTTCGAGTCATCATCATTATTACAACCAAAACTAATTAGTAATAGTAGTCCGATTAAAATACTGATTTTATATTTCATAATGTTTTTCGTTATATGTTGCACAACGGTTACGTATAATATTAGTGGCGCGTTTAAGCACTAATTTAGTAAATAGAAACTTGCCAGCGGAAAATTCCGAAGGAATTTTCCAAGTAAGCTAAAACTAGCCATTAATTTTATGCTTTGTTGGCAACTGGCTTTACCATTTTATGTTATATAATATTCCAATATTCTTAAACCAATAAAAATTCCAAAAGCAATTAAAAGTTTTATGAATAGTTTCATTTTCGGTTGTTCAATCTTATTCGATTCTAATAATATTTTTATACCTCTGATTAGTTTTTCCTTATTCAGCCACAAAATAATTAAAATCAATATTTGATATAGAATAGCAGCTTTCAAAGCTCCTAAATGAACTCCAAAATAGATG
>NZ_JBISCC010000076.1:0-479 GCF_044385915.1 Thalassobellus citreus
CATCTATTTTGGAGTTCATTTAGGAGCTTTGAAAGCTGCTATTCTATATCAAATATTGATTTTAATTATTTTGTGGCTGAATAAGGAAAAACTAATCAGAGGTATAAAAATATTATTAGAATCGAATAAGATTGAACAACCCAAAATGAAACTATTCATAAAACTTTTAATTGCTTTTGGAATTTTTATAGTTTTAAGAATATTGGAATATTATATAACTATAAAATGGTAAAGCCAGTTGCCAACAAAGTATAAGAAATAATGCTTAAATTTATTCCTAAATCAAAAAGATAGCGCGTATTTGGTCTCTCTGATTTTCCTGCGGAAAATCCTCGGATACAAAAACGCACTATTCTTATACACAACCGTTGGGTTTAATGCTGCTCACTCTATCGGAAAAAATAAAACTGATTAAAAACCTGAATTTTAGAACCCAAAGTTTACGCGGAATTTTAGCCAATTACCAAAAATAAAACTGT
>NZ_JBISCC010000020.1:0-275 GCF_044385915.1 Thalassobellus citreus
GAAGATACATTAGTAACAACAGTAAATGTACTAACGAATGATACCGTAATTGATGGCGCAACCATTACAAGTTTTGAATCGTCAAGTGCCAATGGCGGCACAGTAACGAGCAATAACGATGGCACATTTGATTACACCCCAGCAACAGGTTTTGTAGGGACAG
Organism: Thalassobellus citreus; assembly: GCF_044385915.1. Lineage (NCBI taxonomy): Bacteria > Pseudomonadati > Bacteroidota > Flavobacteriia > Flavobacteriales > Flavobacteriaceae > Thalassobellus > Thalassobellus citreus. The sequence goes on from NZ_JBISCC010000020.1 coordinate 164, forward strand.
ATACATTTGATTATACAATCTGTGATGACGATACACCAACAGCAAGTTGTTCAACCGCGACAGTAACAGTAACTGTTGCTTGTAGTTCTCTTGTAGATAGTGATGGTGATGG
>NZ_JBISCC010000036.1:0-560 GCF_044385915.1 Thalassobellus citreus
ACAACGGTTGTGTGTATGGTTTCGTTGCGTGAAAATCCGAGAGGATTTTCCGCCGTAAACCAAAGATAATAAAAATGCGAGGATTTTCCGATAGGAAAATCAGAAGCAATGAATTATACACTTTGTTGTAAACAGTTTTTATTCCGTTTGTTTTTCACGATTCATAAATTCAGTCAGTTTTTGTTTAATCAGCTTTGATTCTTCGTAGCTAACTCTTAATTTATCTAAAGGAAATGAAAATTGTTGATTTTGGTCAGTCACTTCGAGAGTGGATTTCATTCCGTTGTAATTCAGAAATTTAATTCCGATAAAGATCCGTTCAATATAGACTTTATTCCTCACGATTAAAGTTATTCTATTTTCGGTCAGAATTAGAGAGTCTAATTTTTTTCTTGTCAAGAAATATAAAGCAGAGAGAACAGAAACCCAATTACTAAAAATAGCTTCAAAAAAAGACTGCTCAGATTCCTTTTCCAACAGAATAATTCCAGATTCAGTTTTCAGAATATTATTAATTTCTTTTCTTGTCATTTTTTTCGTTTCCGCAATTGTTTACAACG
>NZ_JBISCC010000115.1:0-152587 GCF_044385915.1 Thalassobellus citreus
AAGTTTTTGTAAGTACTAAAACCTTTCCTAAAGAATATAAGTATAGTTTAGGTAGAGATATGGAACGCGATGTATTGGTTTTAATGCGTTGTATTTACCGTGCCAACAGATCTCAAGAGAAAACTGTTTTTTTAAATGATTTTTTAGATAATTTTGAGATATTAAAATTAGAAATAAGGGTTTGTGTAGATTTAAAACTTGTATCTATAAAACGGCAGAGTGTTTTAGCAAGCCTTATGAACAGTATAGGAAAGCAAGTTGTAGGCTGGAAAAAAAGTACTATAACTAACGCCAGAATTGTTTAAAACCAAGGTTTTAACAAGTGTGCATTTATTTTGAAAAGGCACCTTAGCTATATGGTTATAATGTATAGCAAAATAGTGCTCCTTACCAATCTGGTAGTGGTTCAAAAATTAAGGTGTTGCATTACTACTGGAGTTCTACGGAGAACGATACCAATAACGCGTGGTACCAGAATTTCAACAATGGTAATCAGAAGAACAACACAAACAATGTGCGTGCCGTTCGGGCTTTTCAAACTTTCTTAATAAAAAGGCGGCAGTTTTGTCGCCTTTTTTATACAGTAAATTTATGTTAGAAACACACACAATACCATTAACAGATTTATTTATAGCCTATTATAACTGCCGTAAAAACAAACGCAATACTATAAACGCCTTGGCTTTTGAGCTTAATTTAGAAGAAGCATTAATACAGCTAAAAGAAACATTAGAAAATGGTACTTATACCATTAGTAGCTCTATAGCGTTTGTGGTAGATAAACCAGTAAAACGCGAAATATTTGCAGCTAATTTTAGAGACAGAGTCGTGCATCATTTACTAATACAAAAAATGAATGGTGTGTTTGAGCAACATTTTATTTATGATAGTTATGCCTGCCGTAAAGCAAAAGGTACTCATTTTGGTATTGGAAGAGTTGATGGTTTTATACGTAAATGCTCCAAAAATTACAAACAAGATTGTTATGTGTTAAAATTAGATATTAAAAGCTTTTTTATGCACATTAACAAAGCTATTTTATATAATAAAATTGAAACCTTATTTAATGCAAAATATAATGGAGCAGACAAACAGTTTTATTTAAAGCTTTGTAAAACTATTTTATTTAACAACCCTGTACATAATGCTATTATAAAAGGAAGCTTAAGTAATTGGGATAATTTACCAAAAGATAAAAGTTTGTTTGCTGCCAAAGCGGGTTATGGTTTGCCCATAGGTAATTTAACCAGTCAGGTATTTGCCAATGTATATATGAGTAGTTTTGATCATTTTATAAAACATCAATTAGGCGTCAAGTATTATGGCAGGTATGTAGACGATTTTGTGTTGGTAAATGCTAACAAAGCGTATTTAAAAAATTTAATACCCGTAATAGCAAAATTTTTAAAAACAGAATTGCATTTAAAATTACATCCCCAAAAAATTTATTTGCAACATTATAGCAAAGGCGTAAGTTATATAGGAGGGTTTATAAAGCCCAACAGAATTTATGTTAGTAAACGTACTAAAGGAAATTTTTATGAAGCAATACATAAACATAATAAACTAATAGAAAATGATATAAAGCCAAACAAAGCAGAAAAGCAATTGTTTTTAAGTAACATAAATTCTTATTTAGGTATTTTAACACATTTTAAATCTCATAAATTACGTAGGTATTATATTTTAAAAAAACTTTCAAATAAATGGATGGAAAATTTTATAGCAAACCCAAGTTTTACAAAATTAACTAAACTAAAAAAAAATAGTTAAATAGTGTTATTAACCCATTTTGCATTTTAGAGAATAAAAAGTTTTTTTTAGTTTATATTAAACTAGTATATGCTGTTTTAACACAAATTAAACGTATATTTTTTAGTTAGAGTATTTAAAAGAGAACGGGTTATAATAAATTTTTATTATATATAGTCTGTTTAAAAATACACTTATTAGCTTTTTTTGTACATTTATTACTTTTAATATTATGATACCGTTTATCTTAATTAAATTACAAATCATTCTTAGGTTTTGTGTTTTGAGGCAAAAGAAATATTAACTAAAAGAATGTTTAAGGTTAATTGTAAAAGATGAACTTCGGTTCATCTTTTTTTATATACAGTTATTCATTTTTTGTTATCGTTTATTCCTTTTTGTTTTATGGTTTCATTAGAATGGGATAAAATTGTACTGTTTAAATAATTTAAAATTATATAAAATGAAAAAAATATTTTTTGTGTTCGTACTCTCTTTTGTTTTTATGGGGTATTCAGCCGATAAAGAAATAGAATTAAATCTCCGAAATGGAGATGTTTTACATTGTCTTATAAGTGCTGCAGAAAAAGAAGGTTGGAAACTTATATCTGTTTATGACAATATAGAAAACAAAAGAGTTGTTGTGTTTGCAAAAGGAAAGGATGTAAAAAGATATGTAGGTGTAAAGTAAAGTTTTAAATATTAGAGCTTTTCTTTTAGCATCTACATTTATTGCTTTTTTACAAAATGAACCAATATGACCCAACTACAGGAAAGAATAATAAAAGAGTCAAAATGTAATGTTTTAGACCCTACAATAAAAGATATCAATTTAATAGAGAAAGACTTAAAAGGCGATTGAAAGTTAAGGTTTCAGCCTTAGATTTTAAGTTGTCTAATTATTCTGAAAAAGTTTTAAAAACAAATATAATTGATATTAATATCACTATTTTAGTTGTAGAAAAAATAAAAAGAGAGTTAGTTAGTTAATTAATATATGTAGTTAGGGTTTTAATTATTGCTTATATGATAAGCAAGTATTGAGAAAATCTATTTTAATCCTAGTAAAAAATTTATGATATTGAAATTATAAATTAGAATAGTTGAAAAAATAAATTAGGATGTTATTTATGCATGGTGTATAAAATTAAATCATAAACTAAATGAATTAGTTATATCAAAATAATCTTGAGTGTTATTTTTTTAATCTCAATAAAAAATAATTTCATACTTATATGTTTAAATAATTCTTAATAGTATGGTCAAGGCTATATTCCTAATATTTTTATACTTAAAAAAATACTCAGCTTCGTTAGCATTGCTAATAAATCCCATTTCATCAAGTACCCTAGGATAGCGCTTAATAGATTCTTTCAGTATGTGAACATCAGTAAGTTTGACACTATATTTTTTTTAACCAAGATTTTTAGTACTTTCACCTAGTACAGATTCACCATGAGCAATAGGGTTTTTTGTGTTTAAATTATCCGAATCATTAACATATACTTATATTCGCTGCATTCAAGGTTCTAACGCAACAAACGTTGCTTTTTTTTGTTAGATACTAAGCTACAAATTTTAGTTCTAAATCCATCATTTCTTTAGGTGTTTTGTATCCAATAATTTTTCGAGGTCTATTGTTTAATTTTTCTTGAATTTTTATCAAATATTTTTCGTCTACTAAATTGAAGTCAGTCCCTTTTGGTAGGTATCTTCTAATTAGTCCATTCGTGTTTTCATTAGTTCCTCTTTCCCAGGATGAATATGGGTGTGCGAAATAAATTTTCATTCCTGTTTTTTGAGTTATTTTTTCGTGTTTTGCCATTTCAATTCCGTTGTCGTATGTCATTGATTTTTTTAATATTCTTTGTAATTGGTTTAATTTTTTAGAGAACATTTTAGCAACTTCATCTGCTTTTTTGCTGTCTAATTTTATAATCAAAGTGAACCTAGTTTTTCTTTCTACAATTGTACCAATAGCGCTTTTGTGATTTTTTACAATCATTAGATCACCTTCCCAATGTCCTACTTCTTCTCTAAGGTCAATATGCTTTGGTCTATTGTCAATACTGACTTGGTTTATTATTTTGCTTCCGCCACCTCTTTTCCTTTTAGCAGGTCTACGTCTAGTTTTTTTTCTAACAAGAAGTTTGATTAGTTTTTTATTAAGACTAGCTTGAGGCCTATTGTAAATATGTCTGTATATGGCTTCATGAGAAATAGACATAATAGGATCATTAGGATATAGTTCTTTAATTCTTCCAGAAATTTGTTCTGGTGTCCAATTAGATAAAAGTCCTTTGTAGACAAAGAATTTTAATTTAGAATAGGAACTAATTTTATCAAGATTTCTTTTGTTTAAATAGTCATCTTTTGCAGACCAATGTGATAGATAGGCATCATAATCTACCTTAGGATTACTACCAAGTTTATTTACTTCTCTAGAGATTGTAGAGCGAGATCTATTAAGTCTTTTAGCGATGTAAGCTTTGGTCTTATTTTCGTTTAAAAGAGTCTGGATAATGACCCTTTCTTTATAAGTAAGCCTTCTATGTTTTTTAACTTCCATTATAACAAATCTATGAGTTTAGATTTGTTGCGTTAAGTTATTGAATAGAGCTTCCTTTAGAATAGTTTTTAGATGCATTATAGTGTAAAGACACAAATACATCTGCATTCAAACATTTAACCAATCGAGTTCTATCTGTTAAAGAAATTAAAGTGTCTTTATAACGAGTTAGATAAATATCAAAAGCATCATCCAAAATAATTTTATTGAGCTTTAAAATTTCCTTAGCAACATTCAAAACCACATCTTTTTCTTGAATGTTATTTACACCAATGGCACCAGTATCTTTTCCACCATGTCCAGGATCAATTACGACCACTTTCTTTTGACCAAAAATCAAACACATTTTCAGTAGCAAAATCACAAAACTGACGTTTTGGAGCATCTTTTTCAATTTCATTTTCATAATCGAGTGGATTTTTTCTATCAATCTTCATAAGATTTAAACCTCTTTGTTATCAATTGAAACCAAATAAGTTTAAATAAAATTATTTTATTAAAATGTTGAAAATCAGTTATTTGAATTCAAATATAATGTATTTTTAATACTATAAAAATGAAGTAAAATTTAAACCATTTTAGTATGAAAAAACCACTCTTTTTAACAACACTGTTGCTATTTGTTTCAACTTCCATTTTTGCACAGATTGGAGGTATTGAAGATTCTGTTAATGATGTTTCCGATACCATCAGAACCATTTTTCCCATCATTTTGGGTGTTATCTTTCTTATAGGCTTCCTGTTTAATGCAGGTCATTTCTTTGGAGAAAATGCAGACCTCAAAAAAGGAATCACCAGAGTATTGGTCTTTGTTCTTATTGCAGGAGCTGTGGTTGGCATCTTTACTTACCTAATAGGCATCGTCGTATAAGCCGCTTAACGACATGAAGTATGAATGTGTTATGAAAAAATTCGAAGTCTATAAAAATATTAGAAAGCGAGCAATGATTATGGGGTTACCTATATCATTGTTTGCACTAATGATGACAGCCGTTATTGGCTCATTATTGCTTGTTATTTTTTCCTTTAGCTTTTTGGTCATTATCAGCGTATGTGTTATCAATGCCACTTTATATGTGGTATTAACACAGCTCACCAAGAACCCTAGCTTACACTTAAAAAAAGTGTTTCCACAAACCATCACTAACAAAAAAGCCTGCATCGCAATTGTTTTGAAAGGTCATTCGGTTACCAAATAACCTAAAATTATTAATCTTATGAAGAAAATAAATCTAGCTGCATATCATCCTATTTTAGATATCCAAGACCATATCATATTTGCCAATAATGGCAATATTGTATTGTGTTTTAAGGTAGACGCTCCTGAAATCTATTCCTTATCAGAAAAAGATTTTGAAGATATACATGGTTCGTGGTTTCAGGCTTTTAAATCATTACCTGTTAGTACCATTATCCATAAGCAAGATATTTATAAGAAAGCATTCTATGATGCTACTGCTATATCTAATACTAGTTTCCTAGAAAAAGCGACTAACAAGTATTTTGAAGGACGAGAATATATAGAGCATACGTCATATTTGTTCTTTGTACTTCCACACCATAAAACCTTAAATGCATCTAAATATATGAATCCGTTTCGTAAGGTTGAAAAAGGTATTCATAAGAAGTTAGATCATAATGTAACCGAATTTATGACTTCGGTAAACGATGCCATTTCTTTTATTAATAATAGTAGAAAGGTGTCCTTGAAACCATTAAACGAGAATGATATTCTAAGTTTGGGCAATGCCTACTTTAATGGTTTTAATGAAGGTTTCGATACCGATATTCAATTAAAGAAATCAAATATTGAAATTGGAGAAAATCATTTTGATGTACTAGCTGTAAATAGTGAACTCTGTTTTGGAGATGTGGTACAGAGCAGTAAAACCAATGATAAGTTTACTTCTGATGATTTTGTGTTCCACCAAGGGTTTATAGACGGATTGGGATTAAACCTCAATGAAAACCATATTGTGAATCAAATTATCTATTTGGATGATAAACATAAATGGAGAAAGCTATTAGATAAGAAAATTGAAGAGCTTAATAAGAGTTCCAATTTTGGAACGCAGAACAAAGTCATATTAAAGAAGATTGAAGACATTGTTGCCAAGATTAATGAAGATGATAGCTCACGTATCATTCGCGGACATCTAAATATCATTTTCTGGTCCTGCGAGCCGCAGAGGCTTAAAACAATAGCCTCCATGATAAAGACGGAATTTAAGGAGCTTGATATTGTTCCTTATTATCCTAAAGGAGAAGAGCGAAAACATTATTTTTTAAACTCCTATTGCTGCTTTACGTCTAATTTCTCTAATGAAGATTTGTATGTAACCGATTTAAAACACGCCTTGTGTTTGTACATCAATAACAGTAATTATAAATCAGATGCTACAGGTATTATTTTTAATGACAGGCAGCATAACATTCCAGTTTTAAAAGATGTTTGGGATGCGCATAAAAAACGTATAAAGGCTCGGAACTTTGCCATTTTTGCACCTACTGGAGAAGGGAAATCCTTTTTAGCAAACAATATACTTCGTCAGTATTTTGAAAGCGGCGTTCGTCTGGTGATAATTGATTTAGGAGGCTCGTATTCTAAATTTGCGAAACTCTATCCAGACCAGCACATTATTCTTCGCTACGAGCAAGGAAAGAACCTTGGTATCAATCCTTTTTACATTTCTAATGAAAGCGACTTAACACCCGAACGGTTAGAAGATTTGGGATTGTTTTTATTGGAACTTATGGCTTCAGGAAAAGTAGCTACAAAGGCGGAAGAAGTAGCTATCAAGAAAGTACTATTGTTTTACTATCAACATATTCGAAAAGGACATTCCTTGGCATCCTTGTATCAGTTTATAGATGAAAAGAAAGAGACACTCATAGCAGAGCTTAAAATACAAGAGGCGTATTTCAATATCTATAACTTTTTACACATCCTTTCTGAATATGTAGATGATGGTTTATATAGTTTTCTTTTCAATGTAATTGAAGACCAAAGCTATAAGATTGAAGACAAACGGTTGATTGTTTTTGAACTTGATGAAGTAAAGGATAACAAGGAAATTCTATCCGTAATGTTAAAGCTGATTAAATCGGCTATACAACGCACTATTTGGAGGAATAAAGCAGAGAAAGGGATTATTCTTTTTGATGAGTTTGCGAAACAACTCAAATTCGGAAACGTGTTGGAAAGTGTAGAATTCTACTATCAAGCCATCCGAAAGCAAAATGGAGCTATTGGTATTATTCTACAATCCATTAACCAGCTACCTAACAATTCAACGTCTGCAAGTATTCTGGAAAACACCCAAGTAGTGTATAGCCTTAATAATGAAAAAGGATATGACGAACTTCAAAAACGATTGAACCTATCCAGTCATGATTTAAACCAATTAAAGTCCATTCGAAACAATTTTAATGGAGCTAGAAAGTATACTGAAATGTTTATCAAAATTGGAAAGGAAAGCAACATTTTTAGGTTGGAAGTTCCCAAGGAAGTATATGCAGCATATCTAACTGACGGTAAAGAAAGTGACCTTATAATGCAACTCTTTGATGAACATCAAGACATGGAGAAAGCCATTCAAATATTTATTAATTCTTAAAACAAAAACAATGAAACAGAAAATCAGAATTCTAACACTAGTAGTAACCTTTGTTATTTTATTGCCTACCCGTGTTATTGGACAGGGAATGCCTGTGTATGACAATACGAACTTTATCAGTTTTGCAAAATCACTTGTTGAATCAGCAAAACAGACTTCACAACTCTTAAAGACTGTTCAGTTTTTAAAACAGCAAAAAGAGAATATTGACAAGGTTAATAATGTTATCAAACAGTTGAAGGCCGTTAATGAATTGGCAAAGAATAACCAAAAGCTATTCAATATCGTTCAAGACGATTTACGAGAGATTTTGAATTCACCGTATATCAAATCTTATGAAGTAACTAGGGTTTCTGAATCCTTTAATGATATTATAGATAATTCTTTAAATGGGTTGGAATATATAGAACAGATATTATCCAGTAATAATCTAAAAATGACGGATGCTGAACGTGCTGAAGTTTTAAAGGAAATGGAACTTAAATCTAAAGAAATGGTCATAGAGATAGAATCTAAAACCAAACGTTATCGAGAGATTATTGCCTTTCGCGAAATGCAGGATAAAATCAATCATAGAGAAACCAATTACTAATGGCAGGTGTTTTTTTAGGAATAGGATTGGAATATATTGATGCTGTTTTTACGACTATCAAGAATAGTGCCTTTTCTCAGTATACTATTACTGGGATGAAAACACTTGCCGTATTGTTCTTTCTTATTAATATCTTAAAAAAGTACAATGAAGGTGTTGCAAATAATGAGGGATATACTTGGGGTTTGACCCCTTCTGAATTGGCAAAGAATTTTGCTGTGGTTATTCTAGTAATTTTTTCGACACAGGTATTAGGTGTTTTTGATACGATTCTGGTAGCAATAGAAAACCAATATCGAGATACGGCTCCAGCACTCCTTCCTTTACAAATGCAGGACATAGATTTGGAACAGGAAGTGGGTGCATTGGAAGCCGCCAAAAAAGGATTGGCTATGCTATATGAAGCTTTGGTAACCCCTTTATATGGATTGAAGATGTTGGCTTTTATAATTGGTATATTTCTTTGGTTATTAGATTTGTTTATCTATCCTTTATTTCTAGCCGAACGTTTTTTTTTACTAGGAATCATGCAAGCTTTTTTTCCTTTGGTTATTAGTCTTTCTGTATTTGAAAAGTTTAGAGTACTGGCTTATAACTTCTTTAAGTTGTATGCTGGGGTATACATGTTGGTACCTGCCTTTTTCTTAGTGAATGTTTTTGTGAATAATATTTATACTGAAATCAACACTAATTTTTGGAGCAATCTATTTGGAACGGATTGGGGTAGTGATTTTTTTGCACCATTGTTACAATTTGGTTCCATAGGCTTTATTGTTTTACTGAAATTTAAGCTTTACCGAAAAGCAACTTCATTTGTTTTTAAACTTTTTTCTGGCGGATAAATCCATATTTAAATTATGATTAAATAAGTAATAAATAATAATAAAAATAACAGATGAAAACACCTTATAAAAATATTTACAGGGTATTAAAGCTTAATCGATTTATTGTATTAACGGTCGTTATTGCAGCTGTTTTAACCTGTATAGTTGCTTTGATACTTGTAATAAAACTTCACAAAGAAACTGTTAACCATGCTTTTGTAGTAAATACAGATGGGAGTGTGATTCCTTTGAAATTGGTTTCTCAACAAGAGAACTTGGAAGTGGAAGCCTTGGCGCAGCTAGAACTTTTTCATAGGTATTTCTATCATATTGATGCTAGTAATTATGAAAAGCATTTAAAGAAGGCTTTATGGTTAGGAAATAGTTCGGTTGATGCACTATATAGGCAGAAGAAGGCAGACGGTGTCTATAATCGATTATTACAATATTCACTTGTACAGAAGGTTTTAAGTGTTACCTCGAAAGTTGCGATTAAACAAGTGCCTTATCATTTTGAAACAACGACTGTTTTTGAAATTAACCGTGGTGCTATTACAGATACCTATGAATTGACTACTACTGGTTATCTAATACATGTGGATAGGAATTTCCCTAATAATACACATGGGCTTTTGATTACCGATTTTTTTGAAAAAAAACTTAAAAAAATAGAAAATTATGACCATAAAAAAGAATGAAATTGTCTTTGGAATACTGTTATTATGCATAGTGCTTTTTATTGGTTCTTATGCTTTTATTATACTAACGGAGGATGAACAATTAAGTATTGATAATAATCAAATTCCAGTACCGGAATTAGAAGATACTCAAAAGACTTATGAATCAAAATTAGAAGCATTGAACGATTTAAAAGAGGTAAGACAGACCAATGCACCAAGTATTTATGATGTTCGCTTGTTGGATTCTACTGGGACTTATGATCCTGATTTACTTAGTAAAGAAAAGATGCATATTGTTGATAGTATTTATAATACAAGTCGTATTAATTATTCTACTAGAAGCTATAGAACTCCTGTAATAAAAACAGCAGTAGTTCCAAAGAAGAACGATACTATGGTTGCAGAAGAACAAAAAGAAACTGTTGTCATGTCTAGAGCATTGGGATTGGAACATCAATTGTTTTTTGCTTCAGATCCAGCAACAAATAAAAATGATGCTTTACAACATACGGATGCTGTTATTTATGTGGAAGTGGATGGTACACAAATTGTAAAGAAAAATGATCGCTTACAAATGCGACTTATAAAATCAGCCCAAATTAGTAGTGTGGTATATCCTCAAAACACTCTTATTTATGGGGTTGTTAGTTTTAAACCTAATAGAACCATTATAAACATTGAAAATATTAATCATCAACCTGTTAAATTAAAGGCATTTGACTTTCAAGATGGGAGTGAAGGTGTTTATATAACGAATAGCTTTCAGGAAGAAGCAAGACAGGAAGTTGTTGACGATGTTGTCGATGATATTAATATTGTTGGTGTGCCTCAAGTAAGTGGGGTTAAGAAATTATTCCAACGAAATAATCGCATGGTTAAGGTAACTATAACCGATAATTATCAACTTATTTTAAAACCAGAATTATGAAAAGTATTGTTATAATCTTACTATGGCTATGTTCAAATGATATAATCGCACAACAATTTTTAGACACAATTTATGCGAATGATAAGAAGACTGTTGCCTTGTTTTTTCCAAGTCCCATACGGCAGAGTATTACAGGTACATCAAACTTTATGTTTAGTTACAACCGAGATAAGGAGCAATATTTAGGTTTATTACAAGCAGTACCAGGAACAGAAAGTAATTTATTGACTATTACCAAAGATGGTGAAGTCTATTCTTATATTTTGAAATATAGAAAGGAGCTTAAAGAGCTGAGTTATTTTATTTCTAAAAAGGAAAGTATAGGGAATGAAATACCTCAAGAATTAAAAACGAGGCCAATGGTGGCATCTATATGTAATAACAGAATATCTGATTTTGAGAGATACAGTAGGCTTTTGCTAGAATCAAAGTATAGAACTTTGGCAACGAAAAGAAAGAAAGGAATCAGATTGCAATGGCAAAAGATGGTATATAAGGATTCAGAAGTGTACTTAGTTTTTGAAATTAAAAATAGTTCTGGAATTGATTTTGAGATGGATTATCTAAAGCTATACCGTATCAATGGTAATAATAAACGAAAAGCGTCTTATCAAAAAATAGAGTTAGGTACTGTATATAAGTATCACATGCCACACACTATAAAAGATAGAGAATCTAGTCGATTTGTTTATGTATTACCTAAGTTTGTTTTGGGAGATAATGAGGCGTTAAGCTTAGAATTAAAAGAACAGGAAGGGAGTAGGAAGCTTATTGCTTTCAAGTATAAATAGTTTTAAATGTTTAATTACTCGTTGTGCATTTTGAATAGAATTTTTCAATTTGAGTAATTTTTATGATTTAAAAAAAAGTAAAGTTAGTCTCATCAATTAAATTTTAGTTTTTAAATAAATTCTCAATACATTTTTTTACTTGACTAGACATTCATTTGTAATATGTCAATAATGCACAATAGATTACTACATGCGACGTAATAATTATATTAACTGAGATCTTGTAAAAATACGTTTAGCCAAACGATGCGTTTGTTTAGTATACAATTGTCTATCAAATATTTTTTTTTGTTCTGGTAATAAAAAGTCTTTTATTTGCATTAAGTATTTGTATTCTGCAAAATTCCATTCTAAAATCTTACGCTTATTGCTCATAGTATTAGCTATACTAGCATTATTTATTTTTCGTAATTCTATATAATATAGTATATTAGCACCTTGTAACTTTTCAAGTTGCGAGGGTTGTAACTTAAGCTTACTTCCTATACGCTTAGTTTCTTTTGTGATTAAATAATCTATAGGTTTTTTTAAAATCTCTATATAGTGTTCTGTATCATTTATTTGAGCACTTGCAAGGTTAACACAAATAATACCTGTAAAAAGCGCTAAAAATACTATTTTCATAATTAAATAAAGTTATCATTACGATAAACCCGTAGACTTATTTACCAAAAAAAAAGTAAAACATGTTAGATAGCAACTCTTAAGTAATATGTGGTAATAATAGCTTGTAATAGATTTTATACTCATCAGCCTAAAGGGATGACAGGCTAAAGAGCTAAAGGGTAAAAATTAATAGAAAGGGGCAATCCTTAATATAATAGATATTAAAGCCGTAAACACGCGAGCTATTGCTTATAATAGCACCATCATAACTGTAGTTTAACATGATTTTACTATCGTTATTAAAAGAAGTATTATCCATATTAGAGCAATACACGACAGCATCATCGACGAGAAATCACCATCGCCTAAATGGGCGTCCAGCAACAGGCAAATTTAATGGAGAGTTATATAAGCGCCTGTTGAAATTTTATTATCAGTACCCAAGAGTTAAACTCGGCCTCCCACTCTTCTGCTGTTGGTTTACGAAATCTGGTTGGACAAGGGGGAGTCTCAGATTTACTCTGCTGTAAATTATCTTACAAGTTTGATAACCAGTTATATATTATGCTCGCCTTCTATTATTTTTGGAAGTTTCCTGAATAAATCATTTTCTCGATCTTCACCATAAATTTAACAGCCAGACTTAAAACTTATGAGTTCTAAATTACTAAGCTTTTGTGGACGTATTTGATAGCTTAAAAGTTATTCGTTGTAAGTGTTTTTTTTATTAAAATATATTATTAAGATGAATAGTTTTTTTTTAATTTATAATGCACAAATGATGTTTAATTTTTTTTTAAAATTAAGTCGTTAATGGCATCCCAAAGTCGTATTCTTTTTATCAAAGCTAGCTTTGCTACGGTTAATGCTTCATGCCATTTTTACAAAGTTCTGATATCATTTGGATTGAAATTGGACCGTGTTCATCTACGTCAAGTTCAATGTGTCGTTTTAGATAATAAATAAGTTTGGTATACTGCTTGCTTTTAGAATCAGAATTTTTAAGAATTTCAATGAACATATCAGGAATGACATCTTCACGACCAAATGTGAATGCTGAAGCAATAAGATGTGTTTTGTTTGTTTCAATTATTGAAAAAGAAAACCTAACAAAATCAGAAACTCTCTGATCTATATTAATTTGATTTAATGCGAAATCAACAGAATACCCTTTTTCAATAAGTTTAATAAAATTAGTAATTTCTTTGGTGTTTGTTTTTGCTTGATGCATGGCATCTAAATACATTTCATAATGACTTTTAGGGGCTCCCAACTCATTAATATCACTTTCTTCACTATGAACAATTTCATTAATGAATCTTGATAATACAGGTGTTTTAGAAGGTGTCCAAGGTATTTGTACATTTGTGAGTGCTAATTGAAGACTTTTAAGTAAAGACATAAAATCCCAAACTGCAAATACGTGGTTTTCCATAAATGTATTAATATCATTGACATCCTTTAAATTATTATAAAGATCATGATTTTTCAATTGAGTTCTTAATTCTGAAATTTCATTTTCTTTGTATTCTATTCTATTCATTTTTAATTTAGTATATTAAATTGGTGTATGCTTGTTAATTATTCTATACAAAAAGCCTAGAATTTATATTAATTTTATTGTTATATATACTTTAGGTGTTTAACCAAATTTTAATCAAGAGATAAATAAATATAATTATTGAATAGAGGGGAGAATATTCAATAACACTAACCAACCGAATTCAATAATAAAGATTTTATAACTTTATATAAGCATAAAAGTTATAACCGGTTTCATATGTTAATAATTTTTATAAAAAACAAAAGTGTTTATGTGGCATTGATTAGATAATCTTTGATATTAAGTTTTTTAATAAAATAAATTACAATTCAATACCAATTTTAATAAAACTGCTAAATCTCCAGTAATCAGGAATATCGTCTTCCCATTCTTTTCCATCTGTGCGTAAATCATAAGAACTAAAGAGACCTATATAAAAATTATGGAAAAAGTAATAATCAATACCTCCTTCAAATCCTATAAATGGATGTATTGCTTCTCTTTTGATTAAACCTATTTTAAAGCCACTAAACAGTCTCCACAGTTCGTCTCTACTATGTAAGTTCATAGAAGTAAAAGGAACTGTGCTCCATTCAAAAAAATCTTTACCTCTTAAATTTGGAAATGTAAAAAGTTGAGTTTTGACGTAAGTATATGTCATTTGATATTCAATACCTAAACCAATATTAAAACCATCGTTATAAGTACCATAAGGGTCAGAGAAAGTATAAAATGTAAAACGTTTGTCTTGTGCGTTAATTTTAATAAAGGCAACAAGTAAAAAAAATAATAGAATTTTATTTTTCATTTTTTGTTGTAAATTTTGTTGAAAGTTATCTTTGATGATAAAATTTTAAGAATTTAAAATAGCTTTCAAGTTTTATATAAAAAAGGTGAACAAGACGTTCACCTTTTTTGCTATTATTGAATCGAGGGATTAATTCAATAAATACCCCAAGACAATATTAATGCTTTTGTAAGTTTTTTTAAAAGATCAAGTTATAACCGGACGCTTAAGTTTATAACTGTTTTTTTTATTAAAAATCTAGCTGACAAAAAGGTAATGATGGAGGCTCAGTAAGTGAATTAAAATACTATGTGAAGTTTAAAATGGATGGGAGTGAGACTAAATGCGACTATAAAATTATTGTTTTTAAATTATATTTAAAAACATATAATGAAAGAACTATCTGAATTTGTAAAAAAAAACGTAGAAAGGAAGTTAAGCTTACTCAAAAAGAGTTTGCAGAACGTACTGGTGTTGCCTTAACTGTGGTTAGAAAAATAGAGCAAGGCAAAACAAACTTAAACATGGATAAAGTCAATTTTGTATTAAGTATGTTTGGTCATAAGCTTGCAGTGGTTAGTTCCAAAATATTAAAAAATAATACAAATCATAAAGACTCATGAGACAAGCTATCGTATCGTATAACAATATAAAAGCTGGAGAACTTGTAGAGACTAATGATGGCGATTATGTATTCACATATAATGCTAATTATATCGGTCAGTATCCAGAGCAATTTATAACATTCTCTATGCCAGTTAGAAAAGAAACCTATTATAGACAATAGGTTATTTCTTTTTTTGAAGGTTTAATACCTGAAGGTTGGCTATTAAATATCGCTACAAAAAACTGGAAATTAAATACAAATGACCGTATGGGCTTATTATTAGCCTGTTGTGAAAACTGTATTAGAGCTGTAAGTATTAAACAAATAACAGAAATCAATGAAAAATAAGTGTTTATACTGTTACGAAGAGTTGAAAGATGAAACAGATTTTCACGAAGCGTGTAGCTTATCCTTTTTTGGTATTAAAGAAGCTCCTAAATTAGAATATTCGTAAGAGCAGATGGCTGAACTTGCTAAAAACATTGTGGAACGTAGTGTATCTGTTCCAGGTGTTCAGCCTAAACTATCTATGTCCTTAATAAACGAGGCTAGAGAGGTAGGTGATTTTAGGTTGACTGTTGTTGGCACATTAGGTGGTAATTATATATTTAAACCACCATCTCCCGATTATTCAGAAATGCCACAAAACGAACATGTAACTATGCGTATTACTGAATCCTTTGGAATACAAATCGTGCCATCTAGTTTGATTAGATTACAGTTTGGAGAATTTAATATATTACTAAAAGAATTGATAGAGCAGGAGATAATCAAAAGATTCACATGTTAGATATGTTTCAGATTACCGAAGCTTTTGATAAATACAAGAGTTCTATGGAGAAAATAGGAAAAGCTTTAAATGAATATTCTGACAATACTTTATTAGATAAAGTATTCTTTTTTGAACTAGGGTTATTTAGTTTTCTATCAGGAAATAATGATATGCATTTAAAAAAAATCTCAATGATTCAATCAACTTCTAGGTTGCTATTAGCTCCTGCTTGCGATTTACTTAATATTGCTATCATAAATCCACACCATAAAGAAGAACTAGCACTTACACTTGAAGGAAAGAAAAGCAACTTTAAAGGTATTCATTTTGAATCCTTCGGAAAGGTTAGGGTTAACAAAAAAACAAATTGAAGGTTTATTGTAACGTTTTTATAAAAATAAAAATGTGGCTATTAAGTGGATTAATACTTCTTTCTTATCCAATGATATGAGAGAAAAATATAAGACCTTAGCTAATGAATGATATGCTAGAATTTATAATGAAGTATAACTCTCTTTTATATAGATATGCTTTTTTAATTAATTTTAGCTTTTTTTATATAAAATTCTAACTTTGCATAAGTTTTGAGACTCAAAAGACAACAATCTAGTTCAATAAAAAAGGTGGTTATATAACTACCTATTAATTTTTGTCTCTCTTAAACACCTGAAAATAATACAACTTACACGATGGGTTTGAATCCTGTCGAGGTCACAACAAATAAAAAAGCTTTCAAGAAATTGGAAGCTTTTTTTGTTTTTAAAAACACCTCAAAATATTTTTTAAAAGTAACATATGTTACCTTTTACCTATTAAAATTCAAGTATTTTTATGCTATAAATTTATAGAGCATGAAATATTTTTTTATCGGAGTACTTTGTTTTTTTACATTATTAAGTTGTAATAATTCAAAAAAAGAAACTAATAAAGTGATAAATTCTGAGTCTAAATCAGATGAAGTACATCCAGGGAAAAAGTTAATGGAAATTTATTGTTATGCATGTCATAGTCCTTCTGCTAGTCATGATGCCAGATTAGCACCACCAATGATTGCTGTTAAAAAAATGTATATTAACAATAATACGTCTAAAGAAGATTTTGTTAATTCTATGCAAGAATGGATTAAAAATCCAACCAAAGAAAACGCAAAAATGTTTGGAGCTGTTAATCGTTTTGGTGTGATGCCAAAAACACCTTATCCAGAAGAAACTATTGAAAAAATAGCCGATTATATGTTTGATAATGATATCGCACAACCAGATTGGTTTGAAGCACATTATAAGGAGCAAAAAAGTAAACTTAAATCAGAAAACATACAAAACAAGCCAGAAACTTATGCAGAAAAGGGTTTAAGATATGCTATGGGAACTAAAAAAGTTTTAGGTCAGAATTTGATAGGTACCATTCAAAGAAAAGGTACGCTTGCTGCTTTGTCGTTTTGTAATGAAAAAGCATATCCATTAACAGATAGTATGGCTGTAGGGTATAATGCTTCTATTAATCGGGTGTCTGATAAACCAAGAAACTCAAGCAATCAAGCAAATAAAAGTGAATTAGAATATATTAACATATATAAAGAGGGGATTAAAAATAATAAAAACCCAGAACCTATTGTTAAAGAGTTAAAAGATAAAGTTCATGTTTATTATCCTATTACAACTAATATGATGTGCTTACAATGTCATGGAAAACCAGAAGAAGAGATAGAAGCAAAAACATTAGCATCATTAAAAAAGTTATATCCTAGCGATAAGGCAATTGGATATAATGTTAATGAAGTAAGAGGTGTTTGGCATGTTTCATTTGAAAAATAAAAGTTAGGTATGAGTAAATTTTCAGAAATATTAAATCAAAACAAACCTGTTTTAGTAGATTTTTTTGCTGAATGGTGTGGGCCATGTAAAATGATGAGTCCCATTTTAAAACAAGTTAAAGATGCTTTAGGCGATCGTGTATTTATTGTAAAAATTGATGTTGATAAAAATCAAGCTTTAGCTGCACGGTATCAAGTTAGGGGAGTCCCTACTTTGATGGTTTTTAATGAAGGGAAACAAATATGGCGACAGTCTGGAGTGGTTCAAAAAGATGAGATTATTAGTGTGATTACAAACGTTTAATAGTCTGTTTATATAATTATTTTATTTAGATAAAGTAATTATGACAATAAGTTACAATTAGAACGAGTGACTAACTCAATTAGTTGTATTTGGTTGATTGGTTTAAAGTTAAGAGCACTCATTGGTTGAGTGCTTTTTTCTTGATAACTTTGTTACAGACATATAATTTTATATTAGGATAAATTTTTATTAATGAATTTAACTGAAGACTTTTGGAACAACCGTTATTTAAATAACGATATTGGTTGGGATTTAGGTGTTGTTTCGCCTCCATTAAAAACATATTTTGATCAGCTAACCAATAAGAACCTTAAAATTTTAATTCCAGGAGGTGGAAATTCATATGAAGCAGAATACCTTTTTAAAAAAGGATTTAGAAATGTTTATGTGGTTGATGTCTCAGAATCAGCAATTAAAAATATAAAAAACAGAGTGCCTCAATTTCCAGAAGGGCAATTAATACATTCAGATTTTTTTGATTTAGAAATGGATTTCGATTTAATTATTGAGCAAACCTTTTTTTGTGCCATACCTCCAACCTTACGCAAAGATTATGCTTTAAAAGTAAAAGAATTGTTAAACGAAAAAGGTAAACTTGTAGGGGTACTATTTTCTGTTCCTTTAAATACCGATAAGCCGCCTTTTGGGGGTTCAAAAGATGAGTATTTAAAATATTTTCAACCGTTTTTTAATGTAGAAATTTTTGAAGCATGTTACAATTCAATTCAAAGTAGAGCAAGTACAGAATTGTTTGTGAAATTGCAGCTAAAATAATACTTATTCTTAGGCGTGAAAGTTAAACGCAAATTAAAAACTATCAGTGTTTTTTTATTTTATTACAATCTGTTTTTTTACCATGTAACATAAGTTACGTCTCATTATTAAAGAGTTAAGTATTTTTATGTATAACTTAAAACTTAATAAAATGAGAAATATAATAAAAACAAAAGCCATATTAGTAATAGTGCTCATATTTATATTTGCTATAGTTAATGCTTGCGGTAGTGATGATGGTTCTATAGAAGATAGTATGCTAGTTTCTACTATAACAGATACAGAGCAAGAAGCTTTATTGTTTATGTTAGAAGAAGAAAAATTGGCAAGAGATACTTATATGTTTTTAGGTAATCTATGGGCTATCAATCAATTTTATAATATTCAAAAAAGTGAGCAAACACATATGGATGCTATAGAAAACCTATTATTACAAAGTAATACGGATTATAATATTTTGCCTGTTGGAGAATTTGCAAATCAAAAGTTACAATCATTATATAATCAATTTAAAATTGATGGAGCAATAAATCAAGCAAATGCACTTCAAATTGGAGCTACTATTGAAGACTTAGATATTGTCGATTTACAAGAGTATATTGATAAAAATTATAAAACTACTATCATCTCAGTTTTTGAAAGTTTACAATGTGGTTCTCGTAATCATTTAAAAAGTTTTCTTTTGGCAATAGAAAATGCGGGTAATACATATACACCACAGTATTTAAGTCAAGATGAATATAGTGTCATTATAAGTGGTCCTCGCGAGAAGTGTAATTAATACTAATTTTATCTAATTATTTGTAGTTGTGTAACATAAGTAACGGTTCAGTCTTTAGAAGACATTTATCTTTAGTTTAAAATTTAAAGTAAATGTCAAAAATAGTCGTTTTAGGAGCAGGTATTTCTGGTCATGTTGCAGCATCTCATTTGCGTAGAAAGTTATCTAAAAAGCACGAAGTTGTAGTAGTATCTCCAAACAGTAATTATCAATGGATTCCATCTAATATTTGGGTAGGAATTGGCAGGATGAAATCTAAGAAAATCTTATTTCCGTTAGCGCCTTTATATAAGAAAAAAGGAATTGGTTATAAACAAGCAAAAGCTATATCGTTTTTTCCTGAAGGCGATAAGAGTAATGAAAAACCCTATGTTTTAACCGAATATGTGGTAGGAGAAAAAAAAGGGCAACAAGAAAAAGTAACTTACGATTATTTAATTAATGCTACAGGACCTAAACTTAATTTTGAAGCCACAGAGGGGTTAATTCCTGGAGAGAATAAAACGTATTCGGTTTGTACCTATACGCATGCAGATCATGCTTGGCATGGCTTAAATAAAGTTATTCAAGAAATGAAGCAGGGGAAAAAAATCAAAATCCTTATAGGTACTGGACATGCAAAGTCTACCTGTCAAGGTGCTGCTTTTGAATATATTTTAAATGTAGAACAAGAATTACAACGTCATAAGGTAAGAGATATGGCAGAGGTTACTTGGATTTCAAACGAATATCAATTAGGCGATTTTGGAATGGATGGCATGCTGTTAAGTTATAAAGGTTTAGCTATGAAATCGAGCGAAATGGTTGAAATGATTTTTGAAGATCGAGATATTAAGTGGATTCTTGGAGCTGGCGTTAACAAAATTGAAGACGGTAAAGCTCATTATGAAAATTTAGACGGAGAAACCAAAACAGAAACTTATGATTTTGCTATGTTAATTCCCGCTTTTTCGGGTCATGGGTTTAAGGCATACAATAAAAATAATGACGATATAACAGATAAACTTTTTAAAGGGTTTATGCTTGTAGATGCAGATTATACTGCAAAACCTTACGAGGAATGGTCGGTTCAAGATTGGCCAGAAACGTATCAAAATCCAACGTATAAAAATATTTTTGCTCCAGGTATTGCATTTGCCCCACCACATGCTATTTCTAAACCAAGAGTGAGTAAAAACGGAACCCCTATTTCACCTTCTCCACCACGAACTGGCATGCCATCGGGTATTACAGCAAAGTTGGTTGCAGATAATATTATTGATACTATTAAAAAAGGAAAAGAATCTTTAAACCATAAAGGTTCTTTGGGTAACATGGGAGCAGCATGTATTGCATCGGCAGGTTACGGATTAATGCAAGGAAGTGGTATTAGCATTACCACATATCCTATTGTTCCAGATTATAAAAAATTTCCAAAAACACAGGGTAGGCAATTGGGAAAGACGTTTGCCGAAATTGGTCTAGCAGGTCACTGGTTAAAACTTGCCTTGCATTACGCGTTTATTTATAAAGCTAAAATGCGACCTTTTTGGTGGATGATTCCAGAATAGCAGTAAAACTTCTGGAATCACACTAATATTGGGTGGTTCCAGAATTAATTTAAAAATTAAAATAATGACAAAACGTATCTCAAAATATCAAAAATTTAAAATGATGAATCCAATCATTCAGTTTTTTAAATTCATTTACTTAAGTATTAAAGTAATGATTATAGTAGCTGGAGGACATGGAGGCACTAGAAAAGTAAACTGATTTCATTATTAATCAGTTTTTTGGTTGGTTTGAACGAAAGGCATTTATAAGCAATTATAACTGCCTTTTTTCTTGGTAACCTTTGTTACAATCATTTGTTACTTCCTAATATACATTTGCAATATAAATTTAAATTATTAATGAGAAAAGCAAGCCATTTATTTATTATATCCATATTGTTTTGGAGTATTTCAATAAAAGCTCAGGAGCTCGTTCCAATAACAAAAGCGAACGTGTTATCTAAAGTATCAGATAACAATGCGTCTATCAAGATTTCAGAGCAAGAGTTTAAAAAAGCACGCGCAGATTATAGACAAACCAATGCTATATTTTTGCCGAATATAACTGCAAGTCATACAGGAATTGCAACAACAAACCCGTTAATGGCTTTTGGTTCTAAATTAAATCAAGAGATTTTAACTCAAAACGATTTTAACCCTGCGTTGCTTAATAATCCTTCACAAATAGAAAATTATGCAACAAAGATAGAAATACAGCAACCGTTAATTAATCTAGACGGGTTTTATCAGCGTAAAGCAGCTAAATCTAAAATGGAAGCTATGTCTTTAAAAACTCAGCGTACAACAGATTATTTGACTTTTGAAGTTGATAAAGCATACATGCAATTGCAATTAGCTTATAAAGCTGTTGATGTTTTAGAAAAAGCATTGGAAGCTGCAAATGCTAATAAGAAATTAGCAGATAACAGTTTTAAACAAGGCTATTTACAACGTGCCGATGTATTAAATGTTGAGGTGCGAGTAACCGAGGTTCAAAACCAGTTGCAAACAGCTAAGAGTAATGTGCAAAATGCATCAAATTATTTGTCGTTTTTAATGAATGATGAAAGCTATGTTGTTTATAAACCAACAGATAGTTTATCGGTTTCAAGTTTTGATTTAAAAGAAGGAATGGTTTCAGAAAATCGTTCGGATATTAAAGCGATGCAATTAGCGTCTAAAGCTTATGAAGCCATGAATAGAGCCGATAAGATGGCTTTTTTACCAACATTAAATGCGTTTGGTAATTACCAGTTGCATGACAATCAAATTTATCAAGGTGATGCTAATGGGTATTTATTTGGAGCGCAATTAAGTTGGAATATTTTTCAAGGTTCTAAGCGTTTTGGGAAGGCACAAAAAAGTAAAGCTGAATTTGAAAAATCAAAATTAGAATATAAGCAATATGTATCGAAAAGTAATTTAGAACTAAACAAAGCTAAACGTATGTTGATTGATGCTGAAAACAAGTTGAATTTAACAACGTTGGCGTTGCAACAATCAAAAGAAGCTTTAAGAATAAGGACTAACAGATTTAAAGAGGGATTAGAAAAAACATCTGATTTATTGATGGTAGAAACCCAATACGCTCAAAAGCAATTAGAATATTATCAAACCATTTTTGAATACAATTACGCGCAAGCTTATTTACAATTTCTAACTAAAGAATAATATAGTTTACAGTAGGCGGTTACAGTATTCAGTCAATAACGGCATAAATATAATTATAGTGTCACACTGAGCGCAGTCGAAGTGCAGCAATAACATTAAATATTAAATTAATAAAAATGAAAAAATACATATACTTATTTACAATTACTACAGCATCTTTATTTATAACCAGTTGTGGTAGCGATGATAAAAAAGCGGTTGCAGATAATACGCCTGCTATAAGCGTAAAAATTAATCAAGTTGCAGCAAATGGCAATAGCCCATTTTTGTCAGTAAGCGGTAAAATTCAAGCAAAAAACAGTGCCGATTTAAGTACTAGAATGATGGGAACTGTTAATAAGGTACATGTAAATGTTGGAGATAAAGTACGTAAAGGACAATTATTAGTTTCTATTAATAGTGTCGATTTACAAGCGAAACAAGCACAAGTAAATGCAGGTATTATAGAAGCTACAGCTGCTTTTAATAATGCTAAAAAAGATTACAATCGTTTTAAAAACTTATTTGCAGATAACAGCGCCTCTCAAAAAGAGTTAGATGATATAACGGCCAATTTTGAAATGGCAAAGGCACGTTTAGAAGGGGCTAACCAAATGAAAAACGAAGTTAACGCACAGTTTGCATATAGTAATATTACAGCACCTTTTAGTGGTGTTATTACAAGTAAAAATATTGAAGCTGGCGATATGGCAAATCCAGGAATGCCATTAATAAGTGTAGAAACTCCAGGAGATTTTGAAGTGATGGCAATGGTACCAGAAACGGAGATTTCTGAAATTAAAAAAGGAACTACCGTTGATGTGTTGGTGAAATCTATCAATAAAACTTTAAAAGGAAAAGTGATTGAAGTAAGCACCTCTGCAAAACATACAGGCGGTCAATATTTAGTGAAAATAAATTTAGATAAAACTGATGTTCATATTTTATCGGGCATGTTTACGAGTGTACAATTTCCTGTAGAAAGAAAAACAGCTTCAGGAATGGTTTTGGTACCTGTAGATGCTATTGTAACTAAAGGTCAGCTTTCAGGAATCTATACGGTGAGTCAAAGTAATACTGCGTTGTTACGTTGGTTGCGTTTAGGCAGAATGTTTGGAGATCAAGTAGAAGTGTTATCTGGTTTAAAATCTGGGGAAACCTATATTGTTTCTTCTGAAGGTAAACTGTTTAATGGTGCTAAAATAAGTGCTCAGTAAGCAGCTATCAGTATTCTGCAAGGTTTCAAAAACCTTGTAGGTATTATAATTAAGTAAAATAATAGTTAAGAATTATTGCGTTAAGGATAGAAGTGGAAATCCTTTTTTTGCTGCCATATATGGCAAAAAAAGATTGTAGCGGATAGCCTGTTAAAACGCCCTAAATATAAAGATTACCTCCTTCAAGGTAATAAAAAAAGTAATAATTATGAAAGAAGGTTTAGCTGGAAAAATAGCCAAAGTTTTTATAAGTTCTAAACTTACAGTGCTTTTAATGATCGTGTTTATGGTTATTGGCGTGTATAGTTCGTTTTTAATTCCTCGAGAAGAAGAACCACAAATTGATGTGCCTATTGCCGATATTTTTGTGGGATATCCTGGGGCTAGTCCAACCGAAGTTGAGTCGCGTGTTATTAAGCCTTTAGAACAACTAATTTCGAATATTAAAGGGGTTGAGTATGTGTATTCAACATCTATGAAAGAGCAGGGGATGGTTGTTGTGCAATTTTATGTTGGCGAAGATATTGAGCGTTCGTTTGTGAAACTTTACAACGAAATTAATAAGCATATGGATCAAATGCCTCAGGGCGTTACGTTTCCGTTAATAAAAACACGTGCTATTGATGACGTGCCTATGTTAGGCTTAACCTTGTGGAGTGAAAACTATGATGATTACCAATTAGGGCAAATGGCTCAAGAGCTAGAAAGTGAAATAAAAAAGGTAAATGATGTTGCAATAACCCATAAAATAGGGGGTAGAAACCGCCAATTACGAGTGGTGTTAGATAAGGATAAATTGGCTGCTAGCGGATTAGATTTTTTATCGGTTTCTGAAATGATAAAAGCGAATAATGCGCAGTTAAAATCTGGGAGTTTTGATAAAAATGATACCGAGTTTTTAGTAAATACAGGAGCGTTTTTAGAAAGTGTTACCGATGTTGAAAATTTAGTGGTTGGTGTACAACAAAATCAGCCTATTTATTTAAAACAAATAGCTTCAATTATTGACGGACCAGAAATACCACAAAACTATGTGAGTTTAGGTTTTGGACAAGCGAGTGAAAAAGCAGGTGATTACAAATCTGAATATCCTGCGGTTACCATTTCTATTGCTAAAAGAAAAGGAGCCGATGCAATGAAGATAGCTGATGTGATTATTGATAAGGTTGATCATTTGCGTAAAAATTTAATTCCAGACGATGTACATGTAGAAATTACCAGAAATTATGGAGAAACGGCATCTCATAAAGTGTCCGAATTATTGTTACACCTTATAGGTTCTATAATAGCCGTAACCTTTGTGGTTATGTTGGCTATGGGTTGGCGTGGTGGATTGGTTGTGTTTTTATCGGTGCCAATTACCTTTGCTTTAACCTTGTTGAGTTATTATATGTTAGATTATACGCTTAACAGAATTACGCTTTTTGCGTTGGTATTTGTTACAGGTATTGTGGTGGATGATTCAATTATTATTGCCGAAAACATGCATAGGCATTTTAAAATGAAACGCCTACCTTTTAAACAAGCCGCGTTATATGCTATTAACGAAGTTGGAAACCCAACTATTTTAGCAACATTTACAGTTATAGCTTCTGTACTGCCTATGGCTTTTGTATCCGGATTAATGGGGCCTTATATGGCGCCAATGCCAATTGGAGCTTCTATTGCTATGATTTTATCATTATTTGTAGCTTTAACTATTACGCCTTATTTAGGTTATATTTTCTTAAGAGAAAAAGATAAAAAAGAAGCTGTTGAAAAACCAGAGAAACCTTTAGAAAGCACTTTTATTTATAAAATATACAATAAATTTGAACGTCCGTTAATAGAGAATAAGGCGAAACGTTGGATGTTTTTAGGCTTAACGTTTGCTTTATTATTGGGCTCTATGGTTTTGTTTTTTACCAAATCGGTTGCTGTAAAAATGTTACCATTTGATAATAAGAATGAATTTCAAGTGGTTATAGATATGCCAGAAGGTACAACGCTTGAGCGTACCGCAGTCGTTACACAAGAAATTGCACAATATTTATCTACACGACCAGAGGTCGTTAATTACCAAAATTATATTGGTACATCTGCTCCTATAACGTTTAATGGTTTGGTGCGTCATTACGATTTACGAGGCGGTAGTAATATGGCAGATATTCAAGTGAATTTAATAGATAAAGGCGAACGTAGTGCGCAAAGTCATGATATAGCGCGATTGTTTCGTCCAGACATTCAGAAAATTGCTTCAAAATACCATGCCAATGTGAAATTGGTAGAAGTGCCACCAGGGCCACCAGTTTTGTCAACCATAGTTGCTGAGGTTTACGGACCAGATTATAATAAGCAAATAGACATAGCGAATAGTATTAAAACGATTTTAAAAAACACAGATGATGTTGTAGATATTGACTGGATGGTTGAAGACAACCAAATTGAGTATCAGTTTGATATTAATAAAGAAAAAGCCATGCTTTATGGAGTCGCTCCACAACAGATTGCATATACTATGAATATGGCATTGTCTAACAGAGCTATTACTAACTTGTATGATGAGGATGCTTCCAATCAAGTCGGGTTGATATTGGCTCTAGATGAAAAGGAAAAATCAACTATTACAGACATTTCTCAACTAAAAGTAAAATCCAAACAAGGCACTATGATGCCTATTGCCGATTTAGTTGATATTAAGCAAACTGTAAGTCCGAAAAGTATTTATAGAAAGAACCAAAAGCGTGTGGTTTATGTGATGGCAGATATGGCTGGTGAATTAGAAAGTCCTGCGTATGCTATTTTAGGAATGGATGAGAAACTTAAAGAAATAAAGCTTCCAGAAGGCTACACGTTAAATGAAATGTATCTAGGGCAACCAGATTACGAAGATGATTATACTGTAAAGTGGGATGGCGAATGGCAAATTACTTTAGAAGTTTTTAGAGATTTAGGAATTGCCTTTTTAGGTGCTATTATCTTAATTTATATTTTAATTGTAGGTTGGTTTCAGAACTTTAAAGCACCTGTAGTTATGATGGTTGCTATACCATTATCATTAATTGGAATTGTTTTAGGGCACTGGATTATGGGCGCCTTTTTTACAGCAACCTCGTTTATAGGCATGATTGCTTTAGCAGGAATAATGGTGAGGAATTCGGTATTATTAATCGATTTTATTAATCTGCGTTTGGCAGATGGTATTCCATTAAAACAAGCAGCTATTGAAGCAGGAGCTGTACGTACAACACCTATTTTACTAACAGCTGGAACCGTTGTTATTGGTGCTTTTGTTATTTTATTCGATCCTATTTTTCAAGGTTTAGCTATTTCGTTAATGGGCGGTACAATTGTTTCAACCGTATTAACTCTATTGGTAGTACCATTGGTGTATTATATGATTGAGAAGAAGAATTATAAATAAAAATAATATAATCATATGAAACTAGTAATGGTTACCGCAGTGCACGATTTTCAGAAAGATGTTTTAGATCTTTTTAAAAAAGCAAATATTGAGAGTTTTAGTAGTTCAGATATTGATGGACATAAAAATGTTTCTTCGGTATTAAGAACATCTAATTGGTTTTCATCTTTAAAAGGAGGTGCTGAATCTTGTTTGTTTTTCTCTTTTACAGAAGAAGAAAATATCGATTCTTTATTTGATTTAATTATAACATTTAATGAAAATTTAGAAACAAATAATCCCGTAAGAGCTATTGTGCTTCCTATAGAAAAGTATATTTAAAATTAATTATTATGAAAAATAGAATTGTTAGAGGTATTGCAGGAACATTTATTTTAATAAGTTTAATATTAGCTATCTATGTAAACATAAATTGGCTTTGGTTTACAGCATTTGTTGGTGCTAACTTATTACAATCTTCCATTACAAAATGGTGTTTAATGGATACCATTTTAGAGAAAGTTTTTAATGTAAAAAATTAGTCTAAAGCATTTTTAGTAACAAACCATCTCCAGCCAATAATAGCCATTTGTAGTTTGGTTGCTTTTGCTAAATCTAATTGCTTTTTAGAGTAACTAGGTAGTAGTGTTTTATTAACTTTTGCTAAAAATTTGAAGACTTGCTTTTTCATTTTTATAATCCTTGTTATAAAACAAAAATAGTAAAACTTATTCTAGACTAAGTTCTACCATTTGGAAGGATTAAATAATCGATAATATGAAGATAATTAAATCGACTACAAATTTGGCAAGTGTTATCATAATTTTGGTTTTAAAGGATTAATATTAGACTCCGTTTATTGATTGAGTTTTCAATATATATAATTGGGAATCTTCCTTCCAAGTGATTTTAATTAAATCGATGAAATTGAATATGAAATTGTAAGTAAAAAAGTGAAATTGGTTTCGATATTTATGTGACTCGCTTTGTGTAAGTTTTTGTTTGAAACTATTTGTGGTGTTTTGTGTTTCATATGTAAACAATTCAAGGGGTTTTTGAAGGTTGATTTTGAAAACCAAGGGGCATTTTATTATAAGATGTACTGTTTTTAATGGTTTTATCTTTTTTCAAAATTGAATATATAAAAAAAGACACTCATTTCTGAGTGTCTTTTTTTATGAAGAATGGTGTGGAGTTTATTTTTTAGTAGTAATTTCTACAACACCGTCTTTACCTTTGTTCCCATATTTTGTAATAGCAGATTCTCCTTTTAAAACTGTGATGTTTTCTATTTTTTCTGGTGCTAGATTTTTTAATATATCTGCGGAACTTTCTTTTCCATCAAGAATGTATATTGTGTTTTCATGAAGTGTATGATTTTTATTATCGCTTGATGTTATCCCAATTTGTGTTTTCCATGAACTTTTGACTCTAGGTAGGTTATTTTTTTTAGTAGTAATTTCTACAACACCGTTTTCACCTTTTTTACCGTATTTATCTATAGCCTTTTTGTCTTTTAAAACTTTCATAGATTCAATGTTGTCAGGTTTTATATTTTCTAGTTTTTCATGAGGCAATTCCTTACCATCAACAATAATTAAAGGGGAATTACCATTTGCTGTAGATGTTGATCTTATTCGTATGTGACGATTATCGTTGATAGAATCAGATGATTTGCCATATCCAGTTACTGATACTTTATTAAATGGTTTCCCTTCTATAAATTTCGTTTCCCATTTATCTCTTTTAGTAGTAATTTCTATAACTCCATTTTTACCTTTATCACCGTATTTTATAGTAGCTATTTCGTCTTTAAATACATCAATAGATTTTATATTGTTAGGATGAATCTTTTCTAACTCTTTAGCAGAACTTTCTTTTCCATCAATAATATATAAAGCATTACTTTCAAGTTTTAAAGTAGTGGTTTTTGAATTTTCACTTTTTGATTTAATTAAGACAACCCCATTTTCACCTTTGTTCCCATATTTTTTTATGGCGTGTTCTCCTTTTATTACAGATACTGAATTTATATTTAATTCATTTATTTTTTCAAATTCTTCTTTAGTAATTTCTTTTCCGTTAAGAATATATAGAGGGTCTTCATCAAAATCATTAGCTGATTTTTCTAGGATACTAGATTTGTCGTTAACATATAAAGTGTCTTTTGATATGAAAACTGTATTATTACGTTCTGAAGAAACTTTCCAAGGAGATGTTTTTTTTATTTCTTTTTCTAGTATCCCAACTCCAAACTCTTTTTCTGTTTTAGAGAAGTAAAAAGCTTTTATAGGTTCATTTTTAGTATTGTAAGCACTCCAAGTTGCGTTACCTTTTTTGTTTTCAAATTTGGTTGAAACACTAATAATTTCTTTTTGTTCGTTTCTTTTTAAGTTTGTGTATGAGAAATTTATACCATCTTTTTTTAATTTTCTTTTTATTTTTTCTAATTCATTATCTGTTAAATCTTTAGTGAAAATAATTTTAATATCCTTTGTTTCAACAGGATTTAGATTTGTATTATCTGTGTCTTGAATTTCTTTTTCAACATAAACCTCCTCTGTATTGAAACTCATTAAAAACAAGCCTAGAATAGGAATTATAAATGCATACTTAATTAAATTAATCTGTTTTGATTTTGATTTGTGTAACATAACGATTCGTTTTTTGATTAATGAATTATAAAAATTGTTGCTTAATACCGATTGATGAGTCGGTATGTATGTTTTTAGTAAGGTGTATTGGTAACTTTTTTTACAGTCGGTTTTTTGTTGTGCATTTTTGTCGGCAATAAATTCTAAGTTTTGTTTTAAATCTTTATTATACAACCATATAAAAGGATTAAACCATAGTACTATACAAGCGAGTTGTGTTATTATATTATCGATAGAATGGTATTGTTTAACATGTACCATTTCATGTGCTAAAATTTGCTTTAATTCTTCTTTGTTAAATTGAGCAGGGTTAAACACAATCCATTTAAAGTAAGAGAAAGGCAAAATATTATTAGTAGTTGTAATAATTGTAAAATGACTTTGTTTGTCTCGTTTATTTTTTATGATAACACGAGACAAGGATACTAATTGAATTATAAAACGAATAGAAAATACAATAATACCTAGTAGATATATAATAGGGATGAGGTCTATAAAATTAAAAGGCTCTTCAATGGTTTTTGTTACTGTAGAAGTATCAGTAGTAAAATTAGTTAGGTCTATAGGTGTGTATTCAACATAAATAGGAATAATGACAAACGGAATAGTAAATGCAGTAATTAATCCTATTAATAGAAACAACCTATTAAATTGGAAAAACGTATCACGTTGTAAAAACAGTTTGTAGCACAGATAAAAAATAGCAATAACAGCACTAGCTTTTAAAAGATATTCCATGGTTATTTGTTTTTTTCAATTAAATCAATAATTTCTTTTAGTTCTTCAACGCTAATTTTTTCTTCCTTAGCAAAAAAGGATACCATATTTTTATAAGAATTATTAAAATAGTTGTTAATGGCAACATTCATAAACTTTTTTCTATAGTCTTCTTTAGTTACAATAGGGAAGTATTGGTGTGTTTTACCATAGGCATTATAACTAACATAACCTTTGTCTTCTAAATTTCTAATAATGGTCGAAAGGGTGTTGTAGTGGGGTTTGTCTTCTTTTATTTCTGCTAGCACATCTTTTACAAAAGCTTTTTCAAGCTTCCATAATATGTGCATAATCTCTTCTTCTTTATTGGTTAACTTTTCCATTGAGAATTATTGTTTCATTTCCCTTAGGAGGAAATTGTTATGTTTTTTTCTTAAACAAATTTACAACTATTTTTATAGTTATAAAACTAAAACAGTAGTTATTTAACTGTATTTTAAGTTTTAGTTGTAATAATTTATTGATTATCAACAAAAAAAAAAGACGCATAAAAGCGTCTTTTTTATTAAAATAGTATGTTATTTTTATTTCGTACTAACAATAATAGCACCGTCTTTAGCTTTCTTTCCATAAAGACTCATAGCTGTTTTGGGTTTTAAATTATCTACAACATCTAGTTTGTTTTCTTTTGATAATTTATTGAGCGTTTCAAAATCAGACTCTTTGCCATCAATTATAATAAGTTTATTGGTATTTGGGTCGTCATAAAAACTATAAGACTGTTTTGTTATGCTATTATTCCCTTGATTAAAGAATTGTTGCATGTGTTGTCTTATACTATTAATGTTTACCGAAGAGCCGTTAAAGAATAGTGAATCTTCGTCATCATTAAAAAAATCGTTTAAATTAATACTTCCAAACGAACCAAAATTTTGCCCCATTAAAGAATCATTAGCTATAATAGCTCCAAGATTGCTAAGTTTATTAAAACCCAATGCATTGTTTTTTCCTTGAGTTATAAAAAGTAAATCATCTTTTCTTCCAAACGTAATTTGGTCGATAGGGAAATTACTAGAAAATGCACTTGCAGCAGAACCTCTATTACCATCATCTAGTTTAATTTTTATTCCTGTAAGTTCGTCTAAATCATTACGTTCAATATTGCTAAAAGTAGCTTCTATTCCATGATCGTTTAGCATACTTTTAATATCCTTAAAATCAGCTTCCGATGTTCTTTTGTCTATGGTAACACTAATATTTTCGCCCTTTGATATTTGAGATTTTATGTTTTGATGCGCAAAGCTTTTAAAAGAAACAAAACATAACGTTACAATTACAAATAAGCCTATTCCTAACTTTAATACACTTTTTGATTTCATGATTCTTTATTTTAATAATTACACTTATAAAATTAGTGCAGAATAGAATTTTATAAAAAAAATTAACTAAATTTTATAGGAGAAACGTTAACAAATGTGAATTTTATTAGAAGGCAAATTTTTCAATTTTAAGCGTTTCAAATTTCATTTATATTATCTTCGCAAAAAAATATTTTTATGAGTATTGTTTGGGTTGTTTTAGGTTTTATTTTATTAGTAGTAGGAGGTGAGTATTTAGTACGCTCGTCTGTTGCCTTATCTTTTAAGTTTAATATCTCTAAAATGGTTATTGGTATGACGGTGGTATCTTTTGCAACCTCGGCTCCAGAACTATTGGTTAGCTTGCAAGCAGCCCTGTCTGGTTCGCCAGCCATTGCTATTAATAATGTAGTAGGCTCAAATATTGCTAACATAGGATTGGTTTTGGGGGTTACGGCTTTAGTTGGTGCTATTGCTGTAGATAAATCGTTTTACAAGGTTAATTGGCCTGTAATGATGGTGTTTTCTATAGCGCTTTATTATTTTCTTAAAAATGATAGTGTACTAACAGCGATAGAAGGAGGCGTTTTATTTGCTGGACTTATTGCTTTTTTAATTTATTTAATAAGAACAGCAAGAAAAGATACGGTAATTGAAGAGGTTGATGATACCTTAGCTGTGGTTTCTAATTTTAAAATAGGTTTGTGGTTGTTAATTGGGGCAGCAGCACTGTATTTTGGTAGTGAATGGTTGGTAAAAGGCGCTAAAGATATAGCCGTTTCAATAGGTGTAAGCGAAGCCGTAATAGGTGTGTCTTTAATTGCTATTGGAACGAGTGTACCAGAATTAGCGGCATCGGTTATTGCGGCGGCTAAACAAGAAAAAGCGATTTCGTTAGGGAATTTAATAGGGTCTAATATTTTTAATATTGGTTCGGTTTTAGGTTTAACAGCTATAGTGAAACCAATTTCTGTTTCGGAACCTCAAATATTATCAAGCGATATTTTCTGGATGTTAGGGTTTTCGGCAGTTTTAATTCCTCTTATTTTTATTCCAAAACAAATGCAAATAAGTAGAGCTAAAGGTTTCTTTTTAGTTGTTGGTTATGGGTTTTTTATGTTTTTAGTGTTTACTAAAGGGAAGTTTTAGTATAAAACATTATAATATTTATATAAAGGGTTTGCGTAAAGTGAACCTTTTTTTATTGAATTTATTTAAATTATAGATTAAAATATTGTGATATGATGTAAGATTGAGATAAGTTATGCGTGATTTTGAGTATGTGATTCCTCATAGAGCAAAAATGACAAGTATTTACTTTGTATTGTCTATGTGTTTGCAGATAGTTGCGGGAGCGATAGTAGTGGTTAGCTTTTGTAAAACTTCCATTTAAGGTTTTACAAAACTAGTAACGGATAGCGCGGTTTTTATTTTTCTTAAAAACCCGCCCAAAAAATTAATATAAACCAAATAAAAAAGGGTCTACAAAATGTAAACCCTTTTTTATTATGAACAAATCTGTTAATCTAAAATAATTATATTTTAGCAGATTTAACAGTTTTAACAATAACAGCAGCAATCTTATAAGGATCACCGTTTGAAGCAGGACGTCTATCTTCTAACCATCCTTTATATCCTTTTTCTACTGCGATTAATGGAATACGAATTGAAGCGCCTCTATCTGAAACTCCCCAAGAGAAATCTGTAATAGCAGCAGTTTCGTGTAAACCTGTTAAACGTTGGTCGTTAAACTCACCATAAACAGCAATGTGCTCGTCTACAACTGGACGGAAAGCTTCACATATTGCAGCGTAAGTTTCTTTAGAACCACAAGTTCTTAATGTTGTATTAGAGAAGTTGGCGTGCATACCAGAACCATTCCAATCCATATCTTTACCTAATGGTTTTGGGTGGTACTCAATATAGTAACCATACTTTTCAGTTAATCTATCTAATAAATATCTAGCAATCCACATTTCATCACCAGCTAATTTAGCGCCTTTAGCAAATAATTGGAATTCCCATTGTCCACAAGCAACTTCTTGGTTAATACCTTCGAAGTTTAAACCTGCATCAATACATAAATCTGCATGCTCTTCAACTAAATCTCTACCGTGAGTGTTTTTTCCACCAACTGAACAGTAGTACATTCCTTGAGGAGCAGGATATCCACCAACAGGGAAACCTAATGGTAATTGTGTTTTAGTATCCATTATAAAATACTCTTGCTCGAAACCAAACCAGAAATCATTATCATCATCATCAATAGTAGCTCTACCGTTAGAAGGGTGAGGAGTTCCATCAGCATTCATAACTTCAGTCATTACTAAATAACCATTGATTCTGTCTGGATCTGGGTAAATAGCAACAGGAACTAATAAACAATCTGAAGATCCACCTTCAGCTTGTCTAGTTGAAGATCCGTCAAAAGACCAATTTCCTATTTCTTCTAAAGTTCCTTTGAAGTCTTCATGTTCTTCTACTTTAGTTTTACTTCTCAAGTTTTGAGTTGGAAAATAACCGTCCAACCAAAGGTATTCTAATTTAATTTTTGCCATAATAAAAATTTTATAAATAAGATACTAAATGTTAATCACACAAATATATATTATTCTGTAGATACTTTAAATTTATAGGGGTGCTTTTAATATAAAGCATGGTTGTTTTTGTTTATACCCCATTTTTTTAAGGATTATTTTAAAAAAAGAAGATTATTTTATATAAATACTGAAATATTGTTAACAATAAATTTTACTCTTTATAGCTGTATTTTATTTTAGGTACTTATTTTTGTAAAAGGATATAAGAAATTTAAATAAGCCTTAATTCATTATAAAGATGTCGATATTAAGATTCCACGCGATAAAAGAGTCGTTAGCATATAAACCTGTTCATATTGAAGAAAATGAACGTCGTTCAGAAATATTTGGTAAAAATGTGTTTAATGAAAACACCATGCGTCAATATTTAACTAAAGATGCTTTTAAAGGCGTAATGAATGCGATAAGCCATGGAAAAAAAATAGACAGAAGTATAGCCGATCAAGTATCTTCATCTATGAGAGATTGGGCGTTATCTAAAGGCGTAACACATTATACGCATTGGTTTCAACCATTAACAGGAACCACAGCCGAAAAACACGATGCTTTTTTTGAAACCATTGAAGGTGGTATGGCCATTGAGCGTTTTGGAGGCGACCAATTAGTACAACAAGAACCTGATGCTTCTAGTTTTCCTAGTGGTGGTATTAGAAATACTTTTGAAGCAAGAGGCTATACCGCTTGGGATCCTACATCGCCAGCATTTATTTACGGAACCACATTGTGTATTCCAACAATTTTTGTGGCTTATACAGGCGAAGCTTTAGATTATAAAACACCTTTGCTTAGGGCACTTAATGCTGTAGATCATGCAGCAACAGCAGTGTGTAAGTATTTCGATAAGAATGTAAAAAAGGTAAATTCTTCTTTAGGCTGGGAACAAGAATATTTTTTAGTAGATAAAATGTTGGCAGCGAGTCGTCCAGATATTATATTAACAGGAAGAACGTTACTTGGGCACTCATCTGCAAAGGGGCAACAATTAGACGATCATTATTTTGGAGCCATTCCTACGCGTGCCTATAATTTTATGCGCGAGTTAGAAACAGAATGTATGCTTTTGGGTATTCCGGTAAAGACACGTCATAACGAAGTAGCACCAAATCAGTTTGAATTAGCACCTATATTTGAAGAAGCAAACTTAGCAGTCGATCATAATTCCTTATTAATGGATATTATGGGGCGTGTGGCTTCGCGTCATAATTTTAAAGTATTATTTCACGAAAAACCATTTGCAGGTATGAATGGTTCTGGTAAGCATAACAATTGGTCGTTATCTACAGATACTGGCGTTAATTTATTAGCACCAGGAAAAACACCTATGAGTAACTTGCAGTTTCTTACCTTTTTTATAAATACCATAAAAGCGGTTAGAGAAAACGAAGCATTGCTACGAGCAGCTATAGCATCGGCAAGTAACGACCACAGATTAGGAGCTAACGAAGCGCCTCCTGCTATTATTTCAGTATTTATAGGCGAACAATTAACCAAAGTTTTAGAAGAGTTAGAAGGTGTTACCAAAGGGAAACTGTCACCTCAAGAAAAAACTGAATTGAAATTAAACGTCGTTGGTAAAATACCAGACGTTTTATTAGATAATACCGATAGAAACAGAACATCTGCTTTTGCTTTTACAGGAAATAAATTTGAGTTTAGAGCTGTGGGGTCTAAAGCAAATTGCGGTAACCCAATGACGGTTTTAAATACCATAGTTGCAAAACAATTGAAAGATTTTAAAGTTGAAGTTGATGCTTTAATAGATAAAAAAGATTTAAAGAAAGACGAAGCTGTTTTTAATGTATTAAGAGAATATATAAAATCGTCTAGAGATATTTTGTTTGAAGGTAATGGTTATGGAGATGCCTGGGAAGCCGAAGCTAAAAAACGTGGTTTAAGTAATAATAAAACCACACCAGAAGCTTTAACGGCAAAAATTTCAGAAAAATCTATTGCATTATTTGAAGAAATGCAAGTTATGAGTAAAATAGAATCAGTAGCGCGTTACGAAATAGAAATGGAAGCTTACTGCATGCATATTCAAATTGAAGGTAGGGTATTAGGCGACATTGCTAGAAACCATATTGTACCTACAGCTGTTAAATATCAAAATATTTTAATTGAAAATGTAAAAGGTTTAAAAGAGATTTTCGAAGAAAAATATAATAGCGTCGCTAAAGAGCAAATTAGTTTAATTGAGGAAATTTCTAGTCATATAGAAGGTATAAATGCTAACGTAACTAAATTAATTAATGCTCGTAAAAAGGCAAATGCTATAGCCGATATTGAAAAGAAAGCTTTATCGTATTGCAATAAAGTAAAACCGTTATTTACCGATATTCGTTATCATTGCGATAAGTTAGAACTTTTAGTCGATGACGAAATTTGGCCACTTACAAAGTACCGTGAATTGTTGTTTACTAGATAGTTTTTTTATTTGGGCGTTACCTTTTATCCTGAATTAATTTCAGGAACAGGTCGGGCTTTCCACTGTATCTTTTGCTTTTGTCATTCCTGCGAAGGCAGAAATCTGCTAATTAAATTTATGGATACCACCAATATTCTATTAATTTTATAGAAAGCAAAAGGATGCCGTTTCAATCCCTAACGCACTTTTTTGCTAACTTCTGTTTCTGAAGTTAGGAAAGTGATTTTTTTATTTCAGACCTCCGAATTTTATACCTGTCCATTCCGCCATTTCTTTCTTCCAAGTAGTAATGTCGTTTTGATTAAATTTATTTAAATGGTTGTGTCCACAAGCTCTTGCAATAACTTGCATTAGTTCTGTTGATGCTGTAAAGAAATTATATAATTGTTTTGCAGATTTATCTATGTTCAATAATTTTCGTAATTCAGGTTTTTGAGTTGCAACTCCAGCAGGACAATTATTTGTATTACACATTCTTGCAGCAACACAGCCAATTGATTGTAAGGCTGAATTAGACACAGCAACACCATCTGCTCCTAAAGCCATAGCTTTAATAAAATCGTCAGGAATTCGAAGTCCCCCTGTAATTATGAGTGTAACATCTTTTCTGTTTACTTTATCTAAATAGTGTCTAGCTCTAGCTAAAGCTAAAATTGTTGGTACTGAAATATTATTTCTAAATATTAATGGTGCAGCACCAGTTCCACCACCTCTTCCATCTAAAATTATATAGTCTGCACTAGCATCTAATGCAAACTGAATATCGTCTTCAATATGATTTGCTGATAATTTAAAACCAATTGGTATTCCACCAGATATGTCGCGAACTTTATCTGCAAACTTTTTGAAGTCTTCTGTAGTATGTAAATCATCAAAAGTAGGTGGTGAAACCGCTGGTGTTCCTTCTTTTAAATTTCTGACTTTTGCAATTTTACCAATGACTTTGTTTCCAGAAAGGTGACCGCCTGTTCCTGTTTTTGCTCCTTGACCTCCTTTAAAATGAAATGCTTGAACTCGTTTTAATTTTTCCCAATCAAAACCAAATTTTGCCGAAGCGTATTCGTAAAAGTATTTAGAATTTGCTTCTTGTTCTTCGTCTAACATGCCGCCTTCTCCAGAACAAATTCCAGTTCCAGCTAATTCAGCTCCTTTTGATAGAGAGAGTTTAGCTTCTTCAGATAATGCTCCAAAACTCATATCAGACACAAATAAAGGGATATCTAATTTTAATGGTTTTTTTGCATTAGGTCCAATTATTAATTCAGTTCCAACAGCAATATCTTCCATTAAAGGTTTTGTCGCCATTTGAGCCGCAAGAATTTGAATATCTTTCCATTGAGGTAGTTCAGTTAGAGGAACTCCCATTGCACCCATTTCTCCGTGATGCCCAGTTTTAGATAAACCATCTTTTGCAAGTGCTTTTATGTAAGCTAATGTAGGTTCTTCTTTTGTAGAACTTCCACCAGTTGGAGTCGGTTCAGTATCGATAGTAGAGGATTCTTTTTTTAATGTTGCATGTGTACCATCGCAATAAGGTGCGTTTTTTGTGTGCTTACACATACATAAATACGCATCGCCAGTTTCTTCTGCTGCAAATTTTACAGGTGTAATATCGGTTGTTCTATGAGAGCCATCGCAATATGGTTGGTTTTTACTTAATCCACAAGCACACCAATATTGCTCTTCTCCTTTTGCTAATTCTACTTTTATGGGTTTTTTATCTGCTATTTTTGGTTTTGACATAGGTGTTATTTTAAGTTATACAACTTACTTAAATAATTACATTTATGCAAGTACTAACTAAAAAGTAAGTATATGAAAGTCAATTAATCTTTAAAGCTTATCTCTTCTAATAATTTTAAAAAATCTCATTATTAAAAAGCATGATTTTTTAATTCAAAAAATTACCTTTGCACCACAATAGAATATTATGAGTCAAGAAGTTTCAAAACGTTACGCACAACGGGGTGTTTCAGCATCAAAAGAAGATGTACACAATGCAATTAAGAATATAGATAAAGGTCTGTTTCCTAAAGCATTTTGTAAAATAGTTCCAGATTATTTAACAAATGATGAAGATTATTGCTTAATCATGCATGCTGATGGCGCAGGAACAAAATCGTCTTTAGCGTATATGTATTGGAAAGAAACTGGCGATATTTCGGTTTGGAAAGGCATTGCTCAAGATGCTTTAATCATGAATATAGACGATTTATTATGTGTTGGTGCAACCGATAATATTATGTTGTCTTCAACTATTGGAAGAAATAAAAATTTAATTCCAGGAGACGTTTTATCTGCTATTATTAACGGAACCGAAGAATTACTTGAAGATTTAAAATCCTTTGGAGTAACTATTCACTCCACAGGTGGCGAAACCGCCGATGTAGGTGATTTAGTCAGAACCATTATTGTAGATTCTACGGTAACAGCACGCATGAATCGTAAAGATGTTATTGATAATGCTAATATTAAAGCAGGCGATGTTATAGTTGGTTTAGAAAGTTTCGGGCAAGCTATTTACGAAAAAGAATATAATGGTGGTATGGGAAGTAACGGACTTACTTCGGCGCGTCACGATGTGTTTAGCAAATATTTAGCTGAGAAATATTCTGAAAGTTTTGATGCTTCAGTTCCAGAAGAATTAGTGTATTCTGGAGGTGTTAAATTAACCGATGCTGTTAAAGATGCACCTATTGATGCTGGTAAATTAGTATTGTCGCCAACACGTACCTATGCACCAATTATAAAGAAGATTTTATCGCAATTTAATAGCGAGACTATTCATGGTATGGTACATTGTTCTGGTGGTGCGCAAACTAAAATCCTTCATTTTGTAGATGAGTTTCATATTGTAAAAGATAATATGTTTCCAATTCCTCCTTTATTCAAATTAATACAAGAACAGAGTAAAACCGATTGGAAAGAAATGTATCAAGTATTTAATTGCGGACATAGAATGGAGCTTTATGTAACGCCAGAAATAGCCGAAGATATTATTGCAATATCTAAATCATTTAATGTAGATGCTAAAATTATTGGTCGTGTGGAAGCTTCAGAAACTAAGAAGCTTACAATAAAAAGTGAGTTTGGAGAGTTTAATTATTAAGTTTTTGTCTTTTTTTCATTTAAATGGAACGGTTATTGATGAAAATTTAGTTTGTCAAAATTAACCTAAATATACCCTAAAATGAAAAATGTTTTATTAGTAATTTTTTCTTTCTTTTTTCAGTTTATTACTGCACAACCAGATTCATTATTCATAAAAAAGCCAAAACCTGAAAAATATGTAGGTCCTCAATGGATTCAAAAAAACAAAGCTACTTTAGATTTAAATGAAGTTGCTTTTTCTAATTGGAATTCTGGGGGTACTAATTCTATTTCTGGACTTTTAGGTGTTAAAGCTTCTGCTAATTATACAGATAAATTCTTTTCTTGGAAAAATGATGCTATTCTTAGATTTGGTATTAATAAGCAAGCATCAAAAAAGTTAAGAAAGACAGACGACTTGTTTGAAATTAATTCAAATATTGGGTATAGACCAGATGGTGTATCGCATTGGTTTTATTCTGCAAAACTTAATTTTAGAACTCAAATGACTAATGGTTATAAATACCCAGATACAGATAAGCCGATTTCTAGATTTTTAGCTCCTGGATATTTGTTTTTTGGAGGCGGTATGGAATATGGAAAAGACATTGACGAATTGTCTTTTTATTTTTCACCAATAACTTTAAAAGAAACATTTGTATTAGATGAAGAATTAGCTAACGCAGGTTCATTTGGTGTAACCGGAGCCGTATATGATGATGAAGGTAATATTATTAAGGAAGGCGAACGTACAAGAAAAGAAGTTGGTATTTTAATGACTAATAGTTATGAAATGGAAGTGGCTGAAAATGTAAACATGAAACATAAGGTAAGTCTTTATACCGATTACATAAATAATTTTGGAAATGTAGATTTAGATTGGAGTATCGATTTCGATTTTAAAGTAAATAGTTTTATTAGAGCAACTTTAGGATCGCATATTAGATACGATGATGATGTGAAAACAACAAAACCATCTATTATAGAAGAAGGAGAACTAGATGAAGCGGGTGCTAAAATACAATGGAAGCAGTTTTTAGGTGTTGGTTTTGCTGTCGATTTTTAAAATCTTCTCTTTTTTTAAATTAAAAATATTTGTTAACTTTTTAATGTTAATAAAACTGTAAAAATC
The DNA here is from genome assembly GCF_044385915.1 of Thalassobellus citreus. NCBI lineage: Bacteria > Pseudomonadati > Bacteroidota > Flavobacteriia > Flavobacteriales > Flavobacteriaceae > Thalassobellus > Thalassobellus citreus. The sequence continues at coordinate 41,498 of NZ_JBISCC010000115.1, forward strand.
TTATTTTTAGTTATTTATGTTTTTTATCTGTAAACTTTATGACTTTTGTCATGTTTTAAACTTGTAGGGTTTTGTTACTTTATGGTTATAACTATAACCTAAAAAATATAAACTACATGAGTACAGATGTTTCCAACCAACCTCCCAAAACATTCACACAAGATGAAGCTTTTAATGCATCATTAAAGTATTTTAATAACGACGACTTAGCTGCTCGCGTATGGATAAATAAATATGCTTTAAAAGATTCTCACGGAAATATTTATGAGAAAACCCCAAACGATATGCATCAACGAATTGCTAAAGAATTAGCAAGAGTTGAACAAAAATATGCAAATCCCATATCTGCAGAAGACATTTTTAATCTAATAAAAGATTTTAAATATATAGTGCCTCAAGGAAGTCCTATGGCAGGTATTGGTAATCCGTATCAAATAGCATCGCTTTCAAATTGTTTTGTTATTGGTAATTCTGGTGAGTCAGATTCTTACGGAGGCATCATGAAAATAGATCAAGAGCAAGTACAATTAATGAAACGTCGTGGTGGGGTTGGTCACGATTTATCTCATATTCGACCAAAAGGATCAGCAGTTCAAAATTCAGCTTTAACGTCCACAGGTATTGTGCCTTTTATGGAGCGTTATTCAAATTCTACTAGAGAGGTTGCACAAGATGGAAGACGTGGCGCATTAATGCTTTCGGTATCTGTTAATCATCCAGATTCAGAAGATTTTATTAACGCTAAGTTGGAGCAGGGAAAAGTTACTGGAGCAAATATATCTGTGAAAATGGATGATGAGTTTATGAAAGCTGTTAAAAATAATAGTAATTATACTCAAAAATATCCCATTTTTAGTGAGAACCCAAAAGTTTCAAAAAATATTGTAGCAAATGATTTATGGAAGAAAATCGTTCACAATGCATGGAAATCTGCCGAACCAGGTATGCTGTTTTGGGATACTATTATTAATGAATCTGTACCCGATTGTTATGCCGATTTAGGTTATAAAACAGTATCTACAAATCCTTGTGGAGAAATTCCTTTATGTCCTTATGATTCTTGTAGATTATTGGCTATTAACTTGTTTTCTTATGTAGATAAACCTTTTACAAAAAAAGCGAGTTTTAATTTTAAATTATTTAAAAAACATATAGCAGCTGCTCAGCGTATTATGGATGATATTATTGATTTAGAATTAGAAAAAATTGATAATATTTTACGTAAAATAGATGAAGATCCTGAGTTAGATAATGTAAAAGCATTAGAGCGTAATTTATGGGTTAATATAAAAACCAAAGCCGAAGAGGGGCGTAGAACAGGTATTGGTATAACAGCTGAAGGTGATATGTTAGCAGCATTAGGTATTCAGTATGGTAGTGAAGCTGGGAATGCGTTTTCGTTAGAAGTACATAAAACTATTGCAATTGAAGCTTATAGAGGCTCTGTGCATTTAGCAAAAGAACGTGGTGCATTTGGAATTTTTGATGCCGAACGCGAAAAAAAGAATCCGTTTATAAACCGCTTAAAAGAAGCCGATAGTAAGTTGTATTATGAAATGTTAGAATATGGTAGACGAAACATTGCTTTGTTAACTATTGCTCCAACAGGAACAACAAGCTTAATGACGCAAACATCGTCTGGAATTGAACCTGTATTTATGCCTGTTTATAAACGTAGAAGAAAGGTAAACCCTAACGATAAAGAAGCGCGTATAGATTTTGTTGATGAGGTTGGTGATTCTTGGGAAGAATATGTTGTGTTTCATCACAGATTCAAACAATGGATGGAAGTAAATGGTATTGATACCACTAAAAACTTCTCACAGACTGAAATTGACGATTTAATTAAAAAGTCTCCTTATTATAAAGCTACTTCTAATGATGTAGATTGGTTAAGTAAAGTAAGTATGCAAGGAGCTATTCAAAAATGGGTAGATCATTCTATAAGTGTTACAATTAATTTGCCAAATGATGCTACTGAAGAGTTAGTAGGACAATTATATATAAAAGCTTGGGAAGTTGGTTGTAAAGGTGTTACGGTTTATAGAGATGGGTCGAGATCTGGAGTTTTAATAGCTAATGATGAAAAAGAAGATGAAAGTCAAAATATATTAACAGCTTTTCCTATAAAGCGTCCAGAAGTTTTAGAGGCTGATGTGGTTCGTTTTCAGAATAGTAAAGAGAAATGGATTGCTTTTATAGGTTTGATAGAAGGTAAGCCTTATGAAATTTTTACAGGACTTACAGATGATGAAGTTGGTATTTTACTACCACGATGGGTAAATAAAGGTGTTATTATAAAAAGTAGGGAAGAGAACGGTAGTTCGCGTTACGATTTTCAGTATAAAAATAAAAGAGGTTATAAAACAACTATTGAAGGGTTGTCATATAAATTTAATCCTGAGTTTTGGAATTATGCAAAGTTAATATCTAGTACTTTAAGACATGGGATGCCAATTGATAAAATTGTCGATTTAATTAATAGTTTACAATTAGATAGTGAGTCAATTAATACCTGGAAAAATGGTGTAGGACGAGCATTAAAACATTATGTGGCCGATGGAACAAAAGCTAAAGGACAGGTGTGTGATAGTTGTAAATCTAAAAATTTAATTTACCAAGAAGGTTGTTTAACTTGTAAAGATTGTGGTTCTTCTAAATGTGGTTAATAGCATTATCATTTTAGAGAAAAAGAGGCTGTTTTTTAACAGCCTTTTTTTTATTCTATAGCTCCAAAACTTAAATAGTTATAATCTTCAAGTTCTTTTAAGTCTTTAATAAGTTTCGTGCAACCTCCTTTTATAAGATAAATGGCATCTGAAACATCAACAATATGTTTATACATATGATCCGTAATAATGATAGCTTTGTGTTGTTTTTCTTTAGAAATTAATGCTTTTATTTTTTCAATATGTAAAGGTGCTAAATGCGAAAAAGGCTCGTCTAAAAATATAATTGGTTTATTACTCTTTAAAAGGATATATGTTTCTATCAATCGGCGTTCGCCACTAGACAGTTTGTTGAATTTTAAGTTTTTGTATTTGCTAAAACCTTCAAAAGGCACTAAGAAATCTTCCCAAGATACTTTAAAAAGATTAAAAGCTTTATTGATATTTAGAGTATTTGGAATGAAATTAAACTGAGGTAAATAACCAGCTAGATTTGTTTTATATAATGGTTTTAGTATAGGCTTTTTGTCAATCCTAATAAGTTTATATTTAGGTTTTAAATTACCAAACGCAATATTTAATAAACAGCTTTTTCCGCATCCGTTACTTCCTAAAACGCCTGTAACTTTACCTGTTTCAGCTTTTAAATAAACACCATTTAAAATACGTTTTTCTTTAAAATAAAGTTCGACATTATCTATTTCAAAAATCATATAAATTCTTTAAGAATTAAAAGAAATGGAATGTTTAAAAATAAATCGATGATATAAATTGAGGAAAATAATTTGAATGAAGAAACTCCTAAATTTTTATAGAAAACTAATTTTCTTCTAGCATTAGTTTCTTTCGTTATATACCATAAAAAGATGGTTAATAATAATTTGGCAATAAGAATAGGGGTTATGCTATTGCTAAATGGTAAAAGAAATATATTAATGCCAAAAGACCATAAAATAAATGGTCTATAAAAAAGAAAAATAGATGATAATTGTTGCATGATACCTTTTATAACGATAAATAATGAATAATATTTTTAGTATTCAATTATTACGGTCTTATATAGATGTTGAGAATTCATAAATTATCGTATTTTTGGTCTTCAATTAAAAAAGGCAGATGTTAGAGAAATTACAAATTATAAAACAACGTTTTGATGAGGTTAGTGATTTAATCATTCAACCAGATATTATTAGCGATCAAAAACGTTATGTTCAGTTAAATAAAGAGTATAAAGACTTAAGACTTCTCATGGACAAACGAGAAGAATATTTAGAGTTTTCTAATAATTTAGCTGAAGCTGAAGAAATAATTTCAGATGGTAGTGATGCAGAAATGGTTGAAATGGCTAAAATGCAATATGACGAAGCCAAGGCAGGAATTCCAAAACTTGAAGAAGAAATAAAAGTATTATTAATACCAAAAGATCCTGAAGACTCTAAGAATGCCGTGGTGGAGTTACGTGCAGGAACTGGTGGCGATGAAGCAAGTATTTTTGCTGGCGATTTGTTTAGAATGTACTCTAAATATTGTGAAAGTAGAGGTTGGAAAGTTGATACAGTAGATTTTAGTGAAGGTACCAATGGTGGTTTTAAAGAAATTCAGTTTGAAGTTACAGGTGAAGATGTTTACGGAACACTAAAGTTTGAAGCTGGTGTGCACCGTGTACAACGTGTACCACAAACAGAAACACAAGGACGTGTACATACCAGTGCAGCAACAGTGATGGTATTTCCTGAAGCCGAAGAGTTTGATGTTGAAATTAACCCCAAAGAGGTACGTATAGATTTTTTCTGTTCTTCTGGACCTGGTGGACAATCTGTAAATACTACTTATTCTGCGGTACGTTTAACACACATTCCAACTGGTTTGGTGGCACAATGTCAAGACCAAAAGTCACAACATAAAAATAAAGAAAAAGCATTTAAAGTATTACGTTCGCGTTTATACGAATTAGAATTAGCTAAGAAAAACGAAGCAGATGCTGCTAAGCGTGGTAGTATGGTGAGTTCTGGTGATAGAAGTGCTAAAATTAGAACTTATAATTACTCTCAAGGTCGTGTAACTGATCATAGAATAGGATTAACCCTTTACGATTTGAGTAATATTGTAAATGGTGATATTCAAAAAATATTAGATGAATTGCAATTAGCTGAAAATACTGAGAAGTTGAAAGCTAATGATGATGTGATTTAATTCTCATTTCTGCGATGGCAGGAGTTTTATAAATTGAATTATATTAAAAATTTATTCCTGCTTTTACAGGAATGACAAAACATACATTGTGACAACAAACCAATTAATAGAGCAAATCAACAAAAAGAAATCATTCTTATGTATAGGATTAGATGTTGATTTAAATAAAATACCACAGCACCTTTTAAAAGAAGAAGATCCTATTTTTGCTTTTAACAAAGCTATTATAGATGCAACTCATCATTTATGTGTGTCTTATAAACCAAATACAGCATTTTATGAAGCTTATGGTTTAAAAGGATGGAAAGCATTAGAAAAAACTATTAATTATTTAAACGAAAAGCATCCAGAAATATATACAATTGCTGATGCAAAACGAGGCGATATAGGTAACACAAGTACCATGTATGCGAAAGCCTTTTTTGAAGATTTAGCGTTCGATTCTGTAACCGTGGCACCATATATGGGGAAAGATTCTGTTGAACCTTTTTTAGCTTTTAAAGATAAGCATACTATTATGTTGGCACTAACCTCTAATGCTGGTGCTTTCGATTTTCAAACCAAAACAGTTGAGGGTAAAGAGCTTTATAAGCAGGTTTTAGAAACATCAAAAACTTGGGAGAACTCCGAAAACTTAATGTATGTAGTTGGAGCTACTAAAGCAGAGTATTTTGCAGATATCCGTAAAATTATTCCTGATAGTTTTCTATTAGTTCCTGGTGTTGGAGCTCAAGGCGGTAACTTGCAAGAGGTTTGTAAATATGGAATGAATAATCAAGTAGGCTTGCTTATAAATTCTTCAAGAGGTATTATTTATGCTTCTAATGAAACCGATTTTGCACAAGCTGCAGCAAATAAGGCTGAAGAACTTCAAAAAGAAATGGCGCTAATTTTAAATAAATAATTGTCATTGCTAGGTAGTTTCCGATAATTAAATGAAAGTACAAGATCAACTCAATAGAACGATTCATTTAAAAGAAACTCCTAAACGCATTATATCTTTAGTGCCGAGTCAAACAGAATTGCTTTGCGATTTAGGTTTAAAATCAAATTTGGTTGGTGTTACTAAGTTTTGTGTGCATCCGCAGGGTATAAAAACAGATGTTACTGTTGTAGGAGGAACAAAGCAAATTGATTTAGAAAAGATCAAGTCTTTATCTCCAGATATTATTCTTTGTAATAAAGAAGAAAATACCAAAGCAATTGTTGAAGCTTGTGAATTAGTTTGTCAGGTACATGTATCTGATATTTTTACCATTGAAGATAGTTCGGAATTAATAAAACAATACGGCGATATTTTTGATAGGCTAAAAGAAGCAGAAGCAATTATAGCTAGAATAAATAAAGAAATTGATGGTTTTAAGCGTTTTATTAAAGATCAACCAATATTAAAAACGGCTTACTTTATTTGGAAGAAACCTTTTATGGTAGCAGGGAGCAATACCTTTATAAACTATTTACTTAAGCTTAATAATTTTGAAAATGCTTATGGAGAAAGCGAGCGTTATCCTGAAATTAATATAAAGAAACACTCTGTTAATAAAACGGTACAAGTTGTTCTGTTATCTAGCGAGCCTTTTCCGTTTAAAGAAAAGCATAAAAAAGTCTTTCAAGAAAATTTTCCTAATGCCCAAATTGTTTTAGCAGATGGCGAAATGTTTTCTTGGTATGGTTCTAGGTTGTTAAAAGCATTTAAGTATTTTAAACAGTTGCGTTTAAATCTTCAGAAAAATCAACCTTGTTAACATATTCAACAAAGTTTGCAATTTTTTGTTTAAATTCTTTCAAGCTAATTAATTTGTTTTCGTTTGGTTTAATTTTTCCAACTTTACAATAATGTGTACTCATATCTTCTTTTTTATATAAAGTACGAGATTTTATAATTTTTGGATGTAAGAAAAAAGTTAAAAAAATGTTAATAAACCTTAAATAGCAATTTTTTGTTGTTCTCTGTAAAGGTATTTTAATCTATTAAGTTTATTGAGAAGCTTAATAGCTTTGTATTCTGAAATATCACTTAAAGCAGAATCTGTTTGTCGGAAATTATAAGCTTGCTCAACGAGTTCTTTATAACGAGCGTTAAGTTTTTCTTGATGGGTTTTTATAATCTCATTTTTATTCATTGTTGACTGAATAACAGGTATTTAATATACGAAATTTATTCAGAAATAAAAAAAAATCCGATAATTTTTTAATTATCGGATTCATTATAATAAAATATTGTAGTCTTTAATCTTGTAAAGCAAATACTTTTTTAAGTAAATCGGTAGTTCTAGAAGATACTTTAGTTCTAATTTCTTTTTCTTCGACAGCAATCATTGTATAAACACCTTTTAATGCTTCTCCAGTAACATAATCTGTTAAATCTGGGTTTACATTATTAGTAAATGGTATGGCGTTGTATTTGTTTATTAGATTACTCCAAATTTCATCGGCACCAACTTTACCAAAAGAATTTTTAATAACAGGATTAAATTTGTCGTATAAAGCTGTTTTAGTTTTAGATGTTAAGTATTGAGTAGCTGCATCATCATTGCCAAGTAAAATATTCTTAGCATCGGCAAACGTAATACCTTTAACAGCATCAATAAATATTGGTGTAGCTTCTTTTACAGCATCTTCAGCGGCTCTATTAAGTACTTTTAAGCCTTCATCTGCTAATTTATTTAAGCCTATATCTCTTAGTGCTTTATCAACTTTTTGTAATTCTTCTGGTAATAAAATTTTAACTAAATCGTTTTTAAAAAAACCATCGGTTTGAGTAAGTTTACTTACTTGTTTGTCTATCCCTAAATCTAAAGCTTGTCTTAAACCAGAAGCAATATCAGCATTACCAATAGTGCCAGTGCCTTGAGGTAATTGATTTATTACTTGTTGAAGTTCTGCACAAGCAGTAAGATTAAAAATTAAAAAAATTGCGAAAAATTTACGAATCATAATGTATTGTGTTTATGTATTAAGCAAAGATATATTCTTATACGAAAAATAAAGTTAAATATGGGCTAAAGTTTTGCTTAAAATAAAGGCACCCAACCAAAGGTGCCTTATAACCAAACCAACCAAAATGAATGTCTCTTCAATTTATATTTTAGAGTTATTCTTTCTTTAATGTTTAGACTCATGAAAAATAAAAAAGTCACACTCATAATTAAATAAAAGGCATAAAAAACAGATTTCGATATTCTTTTTTAATTAAATACTATTTTAGCATAATAATTGTTATCTAGCTATATGTTAGCACGTATTGTGTTTTTACACTAAAAAAAATATACATGTATTTAAAAAAACTAGTTGTTTATTCGTTGTGTTTTTTATGTCCAACTTTTTTCTTTGGACAAATAAAAATTTCTGAGAATATCCAGTATTCACAAATAGCAAATCAAACGAATAATAAACTTTATTTTGTCGATTTTTGGGCAACTTGGTGCGTGCCTTGTGTACATGTGTCTAAATATTTAGAATCTTTACAAGCTCAATATCCAGACGATTTTTACATTGTTTCCTTAAGTCAAGAGAGTTCTAGAGTGGTAAAAAAGTTTATGACAAAGCATGATATTAAACTAGCAGTAGCTATAGATTTTGATGGGCAAACATTCAAAAAAAATAACATTGTTAGTTTGCCGTATGGTATTTTGTATAATGCCGATGGTGATAAATTATGGGAAGGACATCCGGCAGAGCTTAAGTCTTATCAAATAGCTAATTTTTTAAGAAGTAATAATAAAAAGAAGCATGTAGATCATGTGTTTGAAATCGAAACTTATGAGGCTGCAACTATAGAGGAAGCTTATGTGCCAACTAAAAATATTGAGTGTATTGAATTAAAGGAAGGCGGTTTTGAAGAGTTAGTAGTAAATAATAAAACATCGTTTACGGAGTTAAAAGGATCGTTACAAGATATTTTAGCGTATTCACTTAAGGTTTATAAGAATCAGGTGAAGATTCCTCATACTCTAAACAAAACATATCAGATTTACTTAAAGAATAACATTGATACGATTGATATTTTAAAAGCTTTAAATTTAGAACAAATTGAAAAAGAAATAAAGGGAGATGTTTTGGTTTTTGATGTAAAAGCACCAACCTTTTGGGATGATAAACAGATTGATTGGGGAATTGATTCGCCACATTATTTGATTGGAGATTCTGAAATTATGGGAGATAACGTTACTTTTAATCAGATGCAATATAAGTTATCAAACGTATTAGAAATGCCTGTAATTGTTAAAAACAAACCTTTAGATAATACACTTCACGATTGGCAAATACATTATAAATATTTTGATTTGATGGCTTCAATGTTAAGTGATACTTATGGTGTAGATGTAAAAAAAGAAACTACATATTATCCTCAATATGTTATAACAAAAAAGACACCTTAAAAAAGGTGCCTTTTAAACAATTTACTTGCTATAATTAATTTCAGTTAGTCACTTAATTAATTGTTTATTACTCTAAATTCAGTACGTCTATTTTTTTGGTGCTCAGCTTCAGAACATTCAACACCATTATCACAACGGTTTACTAATCTAGTTTCTCCGTATCCTTTAGCAGATAAACGGTTTCTAGAAATTCCTTTAGATACTAAATAGTTAACAACAGAGTTTGCACGTTGTTGAGATAAAGACATGTTAAAATCGTCATTACCTCTAGAATCTGTATGAGACATTAATTCAATGCTTACAGGTTTACTCTTTAATAATGGTAATAAAGTTTCATCAATAATCTTTTTAGAAGCTGGAGTAATTCTAGCACTTCCTAACTCATAAAATATTGGTAAAACATTAGCATTTAATAAACCACAGTCAACTTCTTCCCAAGTAGTAATACCACCTTTTTTAGCTAACACAGTTCTTGTAACAGTTTTGTGTTTTGCAGGAACAGTAACGCTTTTAGTAGTAGCAGGTGTTTCAAGTACACGTTTAGTTATAGTAGCGTATTCAGCAGGAATAGCAACTTCTTTTGTGTGAGCAGGCGTTTTAACAACTCTTTTTGTGTAAACAGTTGGTATTTCGGCAACAGGAATGTTATTTGTGTTAGCGTCTTTTGCTAAAGTTGTAAAGTTAACATCTTTAAATGTTGCAGGATATTCAACAAAACAAGCTGATACACAATCTTCTTTGTTAGGAGAATCACATTCAGCTTCTTTATATTCCCATCCAGAAGTTTTTGGATACATTTCAAAAGTTTTTGAGTCTTTTCCAAAAGTAGCAGGATTGATACTTAAATCTGTTCTACCTTCTTTTTTGATATAAGATACCTCTACAGTTTCATAAACAGCAGGAACATAAATAAATTTCTTTGTAGCTTCTTTTATTAAAACGCGTTCTTCAACAGTTCTGTATGTAGCAGGAACAACTGTTAATTTTGTGTATGCAGGGTATACTTCAATAGTTTCATCTACATCTTTAAATTCATCTTTAGTAATACATTTTACATAACATTTTCCTGGTTCAGGATTGCTAGGTAAATCTTGTGCTTGAGAAAATCCTAGGCCTAATAAAAACGTTAGGCATAATAATAGTTTTGTTTTCATAAAAAATTTAAATTAAGTTATATGGTTGTTTTTTTTCCACTGATTTTGTGACACTCAGAAAAACAATAAGTCACTATTTAATTTATGAAAGCAATTAAAATAAATAAGGGTTTCGCCTTGAAACCCTTATTTATACTAAGAAAATGATAATTTTTTTATTATGAAAAAATAACCGTCTTATTATTAAAAACCATTACTTTTCTATTTGCATGAAGTTTTATGGCATTAGCTAATACAATTTTTTCTAAATCACGTCCTTTAGCAATTAAAGCATCAATTGTATAAGTATGAGATACATGCGCTACATCTTGTTCAATTATAGGGCCTGCATCTAATTCTTCGGTAACATAATGACTTGTAGCTCCAATAATTTTTACACCTCTTTTATAAGCTGAATGATAAGGTTTAGCTCCTACAAAGGCAGGTAAAAAGGAATGATGTATATTAATAATTTTGTTAGGATATTTATTTATTAATTTACCTGATACTATTTGCATATAGCGTGCTAAAACTATAAAATCTATATTATGAGATTCTAATAATTCTAATTGTTTGTCTTCAGCTTCAGCTTTTGTGTCTTTTGTAACAGGAATATGATAAAAAGGAATTTTAAAATTATCAGCAATTGGTTTTAAATCTAAATGATTACTAATAATAAAAGGAATTTCTAAATTTAACTCACCTGAGTTGTAACGTCCTAATAAATCGTATAAACAATGGTCGTATTTAGAAACAAATAAAGCCATTTTGGGTTTCTTTTCAGAAGAATAAATACGCCATTTCATTTCAAACTTATCTGCTAATACTTCTTTAAAAGCTGTTTTAAAGCTGTCTGTTGAAAAATTGTCGTCAATAAATTCACTTTCAAGACGCATGAAGAAAATATTTTGTTCTCTATCAACATGCTGATCTAAGTATATGATGTTTCCTTTTTTTTCAGCAATAAAATTAGTTACAGATGCTACAATGCCAGATAAATCGTTACAGTGAATTAAAATGGTGATTTTGTTCATTACTATAAATTCAAATTAAGGGTTAAAAATACTTTAAAAATTAACAGTAAACAGATTGATCTTATGATTTTAGATAATCTCTTGAAAATGGTTGAATTTTTTGAATAATCCGTAAATTAGCAACGAAATAAATAAGTTTCTTTAAGAATGATACAGGTAACACCATATAAGCCAATTAATAAAGTACGTATTGTAACAGCAGCATCTCTTTTTGATGGACACGATGCATCTATAAATATTATGCGTCGAATTATTCAAGCAACAGGCGTGGAAGTGATTCATTTAGGGCATGATAGAAGTGTTGAAGAAGTTGTAAATACAGCGATTCAAGAAGATGTAAATGCTATTTGTTTAACATCATATCAGGGTGGACACAATGAGTACTTTAAATATATGTATGATTTATTAAAGGAAAAAGGCGCTGACCATATCAAGATTTTTGGTGGAGGAGGTGGAGTTATTTTGCCTTCTGAAATTAAAGCATTGATGGACTATGGTATTACCCGTATTTATTCGCCAGATGATGGACGTGAAATGGGGCTTCAAGGGATGATTAATGATTTGGTAAAACAATCTGATTTTGCTATTGGAGATGTATTAAACGTTGATTTAAAAGAGCTTAAAAATAAAAATCCAAAAGCGATAGCACGAGTTGTTTCTTCTGCTGAAAATTTTCCAGAAGTAGCAAAAGTGGTTTTAGATAAAATTCATACTAAAAATAGTAATTCTAAAACACCAGTTCTAGGAATTACAGGAACAGGAGGAGCAGGTAAGTCGAGTTTAGTTGATGAACTAGTACGTCGTTTTTTAATCGATTTTCCAGAAAAAACAGCAGGAATTATTTCTGTCGATCCTTCAAAACGTAAAACGGGCGGCGCACTTTTAGGCGATCGTATTCGAATGAATGCTATTAATAATTCGCGTGTTTATATGCGAAGTTTAGCAACACGACAGTCTAATTTAGCTTTGTCAAAGCATGTTAATGAAGCGGTTGAGGTATTAAAAGCAGCCGAATATGATTTAATTATTTTAGAAACTTCAGGAATCGGGCAATCTGATACAGAAATTATTGAACATTCTGATGTGTCACTTTATGTCATGACACCTGAGTTTGGTGCTGCTACGCAGTTAGAAAAAATTGATATGCTTGATTTTGCCGATTTGGTAGCTATTAATAAGTTCGATAAACGAGGTTCGTTAGATGCATTGCGAGATGTAAAGAAACAGTACATGCGTAACAATAATCTTTGGGATACGCCTCAAGATGATTTGCCAGTTTTTGGCACCATTGCTTCTCAATTTAACGATCCGGGAATGAATACGCTTTATAAAGCGATTATGAATAAGTTGGTTGAGAAAACGGATGCCGATTTAAAATCTACTTTCCATATTTCAGATGAAATGAGCGAGAAGATTTTCGTTATTCCACCATCTCGAACACGATATTTATCTGAAATTGCTGAAAGTAATCGAGCATATGATAGTAAAGCCAAAGCGCAAGTTGAAGTAGCTCAAAAACTATATGGCATTTATAAAACTATTTGTTCTGTTCTTAATAGTACTTCTACTGAAGTTGAAATATCTTTTCTTGATAAATACGGATTAAATAATGATGAAATATTTAAACAAGCTAAAGTTGATAACCAAGATTTTATAAAACTCCTTATTTCAGAATTCGATCGTGTTAAGCTAAACTTAGATCCTTATAATTGGGAAGTTATCACTGGATGGCACGACAAAGTGAATAAATATAAGCAGCCTGTTTATACTTTTAATGTCCGTGATAAAGAAATAAACATAGAAACACACACAGAGTCGTTATCACATACTCAAATACCAAAAGTAGCTTTGCCAAAATACCAAGCTTGGGGCGATATTTTAAATTGGTGTTTACAAGAAAATGTACCAGGTGAGTTTCCATACACATCTGGTTTGTATCCGTTTAAGCGAACAGGCGAAGATCCTGCAAGAATGTTTGCAGGTGAAGGCGGACCCGAGCGAACCAATAAGCGATTTCATTATGTAAGTGCAGGGTTGCCAGCAAAGCGATTATCTACAGCTTTTGATAGCGTAACGTTATATGGAAGCGATCCAGATTTAAGACCAGACATTTATGGTAAAATTGGAAATGCAGGTGTTTCTATTTGTTGTTTAGATGATGCTAAGAAACTATATTCTGGTTTTAATTTAGCCCATGTTATGACCTCGGTGAGTATGACTATAAATGGTCCTGCTCCTATGTTGTTAGGCTTTTTTATGAATGCAGCCATCGATCAGCAATGTGAAATTTATATTAAAGAACATGGTTTAGAAGCAGAAGTAGAAGCAAAAATTGCTAAAATTTATAAAGGCAAAGAGCGTCCGAAATACAATGGTGAATTACCAGAAGAAAATAATGGTTTGGGGTTGATGCTTCTTGGAGTAACGGGCGATCAAGTTTTGTCAAAAGCTATTTACGAAGACATTAAAATTAAAACAATTACGCAGGTTCGTGGTACCGTTCAAGCCGATATTTTAAAAGAAGATCAAGCACAAAATACTTGTATTTTTTCAACAGAATTTGCGTTGCGTTTAATGGGCGATGTTCAGGAGTATTTTATTGAAAATAATGTGCGTAATTTTTATTCGGTGTCTATTTCTGGCTATCATATTGCTGAAGCAGGCGCAAATCCTATTACACAATTAGCGTTAACATTATCTAACGGATTTACTTATGTGGAGTATTATTTAAGTCGAGGGATGGATATAAATAAGTTTGGTCCAAACTTGTCTTTTTTCTTTTCAAACGGCATCGATCCTGAATATGCTGTTATTGGTCGTGTGGCTCGAAAAATATGGGCAAAAGCTATGAAGCATAAATATGGAGCAAATGCCAGAGCTCAAATGCTTAAATATCATATTCAAACATCGGGACGTAGTTTACACGCACAAGAAATAGATTTTAACGATATTCGTACTTCGCTTCAAGCTTTGTATGCTATATATGACAACTGTAATTCGTTGCATACCAATGCGTACGACGAAGCAATAACAACACCAACAGAAGAATCTGTGCGTCGTGCCATGGCTATTCAACTTATTATAAATAAAGAATTAGGTTTAGCTAAAAATGAAAACCCAATACAAGGTTCGTTTATTATTGAAGAATTAACCGATTTGGTAGAAGAAGCTGTGCTTTTAGAATTTGATAGAATTACCGAGCGTGGTGGTGTTCTTGGTGCTATGGAAACGATGTATCAGCGCTCTAAAATACAAGAAGAGAGCTTGTATTATGAAACGTTAAAGCATAATGGTAAGTTTCCAATAATTGGTGTGAATACCTTTTTAAGCAGCAAGGGATCTCCAACAGTTATTCCTGCTGAAGTTATTAGAGCAACAGAAGAAGAAAAGCAATTTCAAATTAAGACTTTAGATAATCTTCATAAAGCAAATGACACGGATTCATTGTTAAAAGAGCTTCAGCATAAAGCCATTAATAACGAAAATATTTTTGAAGCCTTAATGGAAGTTTGTAAAGTATGTTCTTTAGGTGAAATAACTTCTGCATTGTTTGAAGTAGGTGGGCAGTATAGACGAAATATGTAAGCAGAGAACCACTTTTTCTATTTCAGAAAAAGTGAGTGAATCGCTTATCCCGAGCTAGTATCGGGATCTATAAATAAAAGATGAAAGAACCACTTTTTCTATTTCAGAAAAGTTAGTGAATCGCTTATCCAGAGCTAGTATCGGGATCTTTAAGACTAGTTTTTTTGTTATAGTTTTTAACCTTGAAGAAATTTGTTTCCTTTTATTACGCAACCATTTTTAAATTCCACATCTAACAATTAGAATTTAATTTTAAAAAGATGAAGAAATATTTACTGCTATTATTTGTCACGGTTTTCTTTTCATGTTCGGATGATTTAAATAAAGAAGTTTATAGATATGAATTTTACGAAAATAGTGACTTGTCTGTTGTTGAAGTTGAGTGGACTTATTTGAAATCTGGAGTAATATCTGATGGGAATAAAGTAGTTTTTGAATACACTTATGTCGCAGCAGATGATGAGCAAATTGCAGATGATGAATATTCGGAATCTATATTTTTTGAAATAGATTCGAGTTTAGATAGTTTTTATTTTGAAGGAGACGATATGTTAAATGCTAAAACAACTTTAAGTAAATATTGTTTTTGTCATTTCCAAGACGAAGAAAAAAATGTAGTCTCTGTCGGTTTTATATCAGGTGAAAAAATAAGTGATAATAGATGGAACATAAATTTTGATGTTACATTCTATGGGGATGAGAATAGAAAATTTGAAAAAGTATTTGTTTTAAAACAAAGAAACTAAAGCGTCATCATCCAACTACGTTGTAACTGCTTAAACTTTTTTAATTCACTACGCAGAATTGGTAAAAAATCTTTGCCATTACTATTAGATTTTTCTAATCTATACGAGTTTTTATATAACATATTTGTTAAACGCTTAAGCGCAGCAATATGCTTGTGTTTCCTTTCTGAAAAACGTTCTAATTCGGCATTTTCAATTTCTGGAGCTAATGATACAGATTGCTGTATAATATCTCCTGAAAAATAAATATTAGTATCTTCTGAACCATCTTCTTTTAGCTCAGACAAATCATGATTTAGGTACAAAGAAATATTTTGCGATAGAGCAAAAATTTCTTGAGCTTTCCTATAAATCGGTAATTCCGATAGGTTTAGTGGGGTATTAGGTAACATTTTAATTTTTCTTAGCGTTTTTATCAAAATTAGGCACTAGATTTGATATACGTCTTTAGAATTTAAAGTAAAGTTGTATATTTACTTTAATTATTAATTTTTTATAGTTAAATTTCTTTTAAATGAATTTAGATGCGCTTAATTGGAAGATTTTAAGGTGTTTACAGCAAAACGCAAGACAATCTAACGCCGAAATAGGACGACAAGTAGGAATTAGTTCGCCTGCTGTATCTGAACGGATAAAAAAGATGGAAGATGCAGGAATTATATTAGGATATAAAACAATCGTATCTCCATTAGATATGGGATATCAATTAAAAGCAATTATTACAATACGTGCTTTTATTGGGAAATTAAAACCTTTTTTAGAAAAAGTAAAAACCTATGACGAAGTTTTAAATTGCTATAGAATAACAGGAAACGAAAACATTGTTATGGAGGTAGTTTTAAGAAACCAAAAACACTTAGAATCGTTTATAGATCAACTTATTATTTATGGTGAAACTAAAACACAAATTGTATTATCTCATGTAATACGTTACAAAGAATTAAAACCTTCAAAATAAATGAGTGTTTACTAATTAAATTCGCCAAGGCGGATTTTTTCTATCTTTCCCAGCATAATATAAAATAATTTGATTCCCATCTAAATCTTCTAAACGGGCTTCTCTCCAAAGCCATGTTGTGTCTTCAGGTAATTGTTTAAAAACGATGCCTTTTTCTTGAAGATTTGAGACTAATGTGTCTAAATTATCATCTTCAAAATAAATAGAAATACCATTTTCTTCAGGTAATTTATCTACTTTATGAATTGAAAAAGTACTATTTCCGTCAGGGCATTCAAACCTTACATATCTTGGAATCGCATCTACAATAAGATGCAATCCCAAAATTTTGTAAAACTCAGTAGCTTTTTCAACATCTAATGATGGTATGGTTATTTGATTTAAATCCATAAAATTTCTTTTTCTTCGTCTATTTGTTTCTTCTTTTTTCTATTCAAATAAAGTCTTAGGATAAACAATAAAAAAATACAAAGTGCGGCAAGTAATGTTACAATATACCAAGTGTTATTAAAACCAAGTTTATCTGCCATTTGCATACCAGCATTATGACCAAATATATGAGCAACAGAAAAAGCTATAGAATATAATGCCATATATTCACCTTGGTTTCCTTTTTTTGCGCGATCCATGGCAAATGCGTTTGAAAACGGAAAAGCAATCATTTCTCCAAAAGTCATTAACAGCATACCTATAATTAGAATACCTGTCCACGATGTGAAATTTAGAATAATAAAACTCAATCCTGTAAGTATCGCACCAAAAAGCATTAAGCCCGATTTGGTAAAAGTGGTATTTTCAAGCCATTTTATTAAAGGCATTTCTAGAGCAAAAATGATAAATCCATTCATACCTAAAAGAATACCAATATTTAATTCGGTTAAATGATGAACATCTTTGTAATAGAGAGGCATAGTTGAAAAATATTGCAAGAATACGACCCCAAAAAGCATCATAGCAAATAGAAATATTATAAAGGCCTTATCATGATAAGCCGATTTTGGATTTTTATTTATAACATCATCTAACGTTTTTGTTTTTTTCGGATTCAAAACATTAATTAAAACAAAGGTTGCTAAAATACAGGTAATGCCGTCTACCCAAAACAATCCGCCATAGCTTAGTGAGGTAATAATAATACCGCCAATAGCAGGTCCTGCCGAAAACCCAAGGTTTATAGCAAGCCTAATTAAGGTAACAGATCGTGTTTTGTTTTCGGGTTTACTATAAGCGCTTAATGCCACAAACATAGCGGGTCTAAACATATCTGCTACCAGCATCACTAAAAAAATACCTAAGCAAAATGATACAAAAGTTGTTAAGAATTGTAAACCAATAAATAAGAGCCCTGTAGTAATTAAACTAAAAGTCATAACTTTATAAAAACCAATTTTATCGGTTAACCTTCCGCCTAACCATGAACCAATTACAGAACCTACACCAAAGGCACTCATAATCCAGCCAACATCGCTTAAAGTAAAGTGTAAGCTCTTTGTTAAGTAAAGCGATAGAAATGGAATGACCATAGTACCGGCTCTATTAATAAGTGTTATTAATGCTAGCCACCAGACTTCTTGTGATAGGCCTTTAAAAGTGTTTAAGTAATTGTTGTAAAGTGTTTTCATTAGTTCTGATTGTTCAAGTTTCTTTTTTCAATTTTTGAATTTTAATTATTAGTCGATTTTAGAGCAAAAAAAAAGTCCGACTGTGAAGTCGGACTTTTTAAAATACTGTAATATTATATAAACATATCACCACAATATAGAACAAGCCCGACCTTCTCTCATTAAATAAGAGGTCCATTGTTTTCTACAAATTGTGACGTTAAGACGCATTTTTATTTTTTTATTAGACTACAAACTTATATAAAATAATTGGAAATTGTACTTTTGAAATGAAAATTTTTTAAAAATTAAACATTCATAACTATGTTTTTAGTAACGTATAAGGATGGATATGTGGGTGTTAGATAAAGTAATTACTTAACAATAGATAGAAATACATGAAGCATTTATTAATATTACTATTTTTAGTTACAGAGTTAAGTTGTGCACAAGATAAGAAGCCTATAAAAGGTGAAACCGAATTTCAAAAAGAGCTTAATGCCGAATATAAAGATGTTACAACATCGCCTTTAAAAGAAAAGGATAGAAAGGTTTTTGAAGGGTTAGAGTTTTTTAAATTCGATTCTACTTATGTTGTAAAAGCTAAATTAGAAAGAACACCCAATTCAAAGTGGTTTAGTATGAAAACCACAACTAGTAGAGTATCTAAAGAGCGTGTTTATGGTATTTTATATTTTGAATTAAAAGGAGAACAATTTCAATTAAATATATATCAAGGTGAAGATTTAATGGAAAAAGAAGGTTATGAAGATTATTTGTTTTTACCATTTATTGATGAAACTAACGGGGTAGAAAGTTATGGTGGCGGACGTTATATTGATGCTAGAATTCCTGAAGGAGATACTTTGGTAATTGATTTTAATAAAGCATACAACCCGTATTGTGCTTATAACGATAAATATTCTTGCCCAATAGTGCCTAGAGTTAATTATATAAAAACAAGGGTAGAAGCAGGAGTAAAATCTTTTGGGAAATATTAGAGTTTTTTTGTATTGATTTTTATTATTAAGGTATGATGAATATCAGCTTTTAAACGAAAAATAAAAAATAGATTTGTTTTAGTTTAAAAAGTATTTATTATGAGTAAGATAAGAGCATGTATTGTTTGTAAAAAAACATCATTAGAAACAGCAGTAACCAAATTTTATCATAAGGAAAGCGAGTTTTATATCTGTTCGCAGCACATTCCTGTTTTAATTCATAAACCAGAAGAATTGGTAGGTTTATTGGATGGAGCAGATGAATTATTGGGAGCTTAAAAGTATTTCACATTTAAAACTTAAATCAATGAAAAAAAAATACTTATTTCTCATGTTTGTTTTTACTTTATCATTTATGGGGAGTGCACAAATTTATGAAGATGATTTTGAATCCTATATTTCAGGTGACTTAGGGCTTCAAAACCCTACTTTGTGGTCTACATGGTTAGGTATACCAGATAATAATCAAAGCATAATAGTTGTTAATGATATTGCAATAGGAAATCAGTCTGGATATATCGGACCTGGAGATATTACAGATGCTATGCTTCTATTGGGGAATCGAACTTCTGGGACTTACCATTTAGTTTTTGATATGTATATCTCAAGTGGTAGTACTGCCTATTTTAATGTGCAAGGTGAAACAGAAGACCCTGGAACTGGTTACCAAGGAGCAGGTTTTACCAATGGAGTCATTGGAATATTTAACGCAGGTGAAATTTTCTTCAACCAAGATGGAGTAGCT
The DNA here is from genome assembly GCF_044385915.1 of Thalassobellus citreus. Taxonomy (NCBI): domain Bacteria; kingdom Pseudomonadati; phylum Bacteroidota; class Flavobacteriia; order Flavobacteriales; family Flavobacteriaceae; genus Thalassobellus; species Thalassobellus citreus. The sequence goes on from NZ_JBISCC010000115.1 coordinate 61,545, forward strand.
CCTGGTGTTGTAGTTAATAGTGATGTAGATGGAGGTGTGCTAGGGACGTCTACTTATCCTGAGGATACCTGGTTTCCCGTTGTATTCTATTTTGATCTAGATGTTTTGACTTATGTTTTGACTATTAATGGTACAGATTTAAATAGTACTCCTATTCCATTTCAATTTGACGCTACTTTAGGAGCTATTGACTTTTTCTCTGTTGGTGATAATAATAATTATTGGATAGACAATATTGTTTTTGACTCAGGACCATTATTAAGTGCAGATGAACTAACTACTAACAATATCAGCGTGTATCCTAATCCAGTTAGAGATGTATTGAATATTCGCTCAGCTATTTCTGTAGATAAAATAGCAGTATATGACTTATTAGGGAAATTAGTTTTTTCTACTACTCCTAAAACTATTTCTCCAAATATTGACATGAGTTCTTTGTGCTCAGGTATGTACTTGGTTAAGATAATAATTGGTGATACTTCTAAAACTGTTAAAATAATCAAGTCATTATAAAATCTTGCTATATATTGTAGCTGGAGAAGTTTTTCAATATTGGGTATAACAACTTAATTTGAAATCGTTTTAACATTTTATATCTAATAACAAGCTAAGTTGGTTAATATTTCTTATAAATAGAAGGCTTTACTTCGCTAAATACATTCCTAAAAATACCGCTAAAAAACCAATAATAAAACTAGCAATTGTGTAAATAGCAAAACTTGTAAAATCGCCCGATTTTAAAAACACATGGTTTTCATAAGCGAAAGACGAAAACGTGGTGAAGCCACCACAAAAACCTGTTGCCAAAAATAAGGTTTGACTCTCTGAAAGCGTATTGTTTTTTGCAGCATAGCCTAGTATAAAACCAATAAATAAACTACCTAGTATATTGGCAAAAAAGGTGCCATAAGGAATACCGTTTTCTGGGTTATTTAAAATTTTTTCGGTTAGGTATCTAAGTGCACTACCAAATCCACCTCCTAAAAAAACGAGTAATAGTTGTTTCATTTAAATTTTTAGTCTTTTAAAGGAATATAAATTTCGGTTAACCAATTAGCTGGATTTGGAAAGTTTCCAGGATCGTTTGTATAAATTTCAAAAGGTTTTAAGTTAGATTGTATTAAGCTATCTTTAGCAATATGAAGCATTGTCGTTTTCCATGCTTCAGGTAGGTTGGAGTAATTTCCTTTTAAAGTCGTTTTAAGTACTCTTGTTTTAGGAATGTATCCGCAGAGTATATCATTGCTTTCAGTAAGGTTTGTGAAATTAATTTTATTCATTACAGGAATGGCATTACTCATAATTATATTTCCGTTTTCAGGATTCATTTCATTATATATTGTAAAAGGCATGCCATTAGAAGTTATATTGTTTTGAGACATATAGTTCATGATGTCTCCATATTGCTTACCCATAATTTTACTAATATTAGCACCTGTTGCAGAGGTTGTTTTGTATAGAAAAAATCCACCACCATATTCGGTAATACCATCTATTTTAATATCATAAACTTTCATGCTATTAACAACAATACTATCTAATTTTTCCAATCCACGTTCAAAATCAGGCCCAACTTGTTCTTCCATGCTTCCCATAAATGCTGTATATGCTTTGAAGCCAAAAGGTAAATTTTCACCACTTAAATTCCACGTAACAGTCGTTGAACCATCAGTATTGGGAGCGAAATCCCATGCTATTTCAGAAGCAGGGAATTCTCCAAATTGCATGCTTTGTTTTATGGCTTTGTTAGTAGTTGCATCAGTAATCGTCATCGTGCCAGCACCGTCTTTATCGATCCAGTTATAGCTGCCGTTCACACCCTTCGTTTGCTCACCAAGAGTAATTACGGTACTAGGCTCTTTTTCAACCCAAGGGGACCATGCTTCCCAGTTTTTTAAATCAATAACATTATTATACAAAACAGAAACAGGTGCTTTTATAGTTCGCGTTCTTGTAATTTTAAAAGAGTTAGGTTGTACAGCAATAAAGAAAGAAGCTCCTATTATGGCAATAAGTAATAGAAAAGAGAGGTACTTAAAAGCTTTCATTAGTTTTATTTTGAGAGAATTATAATAATCAAATATAGCGATTTTTAATATTGATTATTAGATGATTATGTTTGATTCTTTAAAAATAATAATTTTTTAACAAAAAGACTTATTTGTGTTTAAATAACAATAAAAATATTGGATTTGTTTGTATTTTTGCGAAATAACTAATAATATCATTTCATTATGAAACTAAATAGAATGTTGGGGGTTGTGTTATTGACAACCGTTTTGTTGTCCTGTGGAAACGATAACAAAAAAAAGAATGTTGAAGTTGAAGCTACAAAAGAAAAAATGGCATTTAACTATAATGTTGAACAATTTGCAGATATAAAAGTATTAAGATATCAAATTCCAGGTTGGGATAAATTAACCTTAAAAGAACAAAAATTAGTATATTATTTAACACAAGCAGGGTTGTCTGGTAGAGATATAATGTGGGATCAGAACTACCGCCATAATTTAAAAATTAGAAAAGCTTTAGAGTCTGTTTATGCTAATTATGAAGGAGATAAAACATCAACAGAATGGAATACTTTTGAAACTTATTTAAAGCGCGTATGGTTTAGTAATGGTATACATCACCATTATTCTAATGATAAAATTAAACCTGAGTTTTCTGCAGATTACTTAAAGCAGTTACTTGCTGATACGCATACTGTTTTAGAAGGAGAAGCTTTTGATGTTATTTTTAATGATGTAGATTCTAAAAAAGTAAATCAAGCAAAAGGTGTAGATAATGTGGCACTTTCTGCGGTAAATTTTTACGGACCAAATGTTACAAATGACGATGTTATAAGTTTCTATAAAACGAAAGTGTCTCCAGATGCTAAAAAGCCTTTATCGTTTGGATTAAATTCTCAATTGGTAAAAGAAAACGGTGTTTTAAAAGAACGCGTTTATAAATCAGGAGGACTTTATGGAGCTGCCATAGATGAAATTATTAAATGGTTAGAATTAGCTAAAGGTGTTGCTGAAAATGACGCGCAAGGAAATGCTTTAGGATTATTAATAGACTATTATAAAACAGGTGATTTACAAACTTGGGATGATTATAATGTAGCTTGGACAGGAGCTACAGAAGGTAATATAGATTATATAAATAGTTTTATTGAAGTATATAACGATCCATTAGGATATAGAGGGTCTTACGAAACTGTTGTACAGATTAATGATTTTGATATGTCTCAAAAAATGAAAGTAGTATCAGATAACGCACAATGGTTTGAAGATAATTCTACTTTAATGGAAGAACACAAGAAGAAAAATGTTGTAGGTGTTACTTATAAGGTTGTTAATGTAGCTGGTGAGGCGGGCGATTCATCTCCAAGTACACCAATTGGGGTTAATTTGCCAAACGCAAACTGGATTAGAGCTGCTGTTGGTAGTAAATCGGTATCATTGGGTAATATTACAAATGCATATAGTAAAGCAGGTAATACAGGTCGTTTAAAAGAGTTTGTTAATGATGACGAAGAATTTGAGTTAGAAGAGAAATATGGGCGTTTAGCCGATAAGTTACATACGGCTTTGCATGAAGTTATTGGTCATGCTTCAGGTCAATTAAATCCTGGTGTTGGAGAAACTAAAGAAACCTTAAAAAATTACGCTTCTACTTTAGAAGAAGGACGAGCAGATTTAGTGGCTTTATATTATTTATACGATTCTAAACTTCAAGATTTAGGTTTAGTAGATAATTGGAAAGCTATAGGAAAAACAGCTTACGATGGGTATATAAGAAACGGACTAATAGCACAGTTAGTTAGATTAAATTTAGGTGATGATGTTGAAGAAGCTCATATGCGTAACAGACAATGGATTTCTGCTTGGGTTTTTGAAAAAGGACAGAAAGACAATGTAATTGAGAAAATAACAAGAGACGGAAAAACCTATTATAATATTAATGATTATGATAAACTTCATGAGCTTTTCGGGCAATTATTGCGTGAAACACAACGCATAAAATCTGAAGGGGATTATGCTGCGGTTGAAGCTTTAGTAGAAGGATATGGTGTAAAAGTAGATCAAAAGCTTCATGCAGAAATATTAGAGCGTAATAAACAATTTACATCGGCACCTTATAGTGGATTTGTAAATCCTGTTTTAGTAGCTGATAAAAATGAAAAGGGAGATATTATAGAAGTAAATGTAACTCAACCTGAAACATTTTCAGGACAAATGTTAGATTATAGCAAGCGTTATAATTTTCTACCAGAAGTAAATTAAAAGAAAGTTTAAAGTATTAATTTATAAAAGCAGAATCTTAATCAAGGTTCTGTTTTTTTATTTACACTAAAAACTAATAACAAAATATTAATAATTAAGAGAACGGATATAATTAAGAGAGCATTCATAAACATTTAGCTTGGTTTAGTTATAAAATAGATGCACAAAAGTTTAATTGGTTGCGTCAAATTTTATGGTTATTTATGAAAAACCTTTTAATTATCTAGAATATAGTGTTTTATAATGTTCTTTTTGTTTTTTCTTGATTTAAGAAATAAATTACTTAAACAAAAACTTAATGGCCACTATAAGCCCAATAAAGGCAATAAATGCTAATAGTACCCAATAGCTACCTTTGTAAAATTTTTTGTGAAGTTTTAAATCTTTTCGGTAAGTAAAGCCAATTATAATAGCGAAGACAATAAAAAATAAAACACCGAAAATGATTTGACCTTTACTAAACATATAGTTATTTTTATGCAAATTTAATAAAAACAGAATGAGATTTTCGCTTTCGCGGAAATGAAAAGCAAAATTATATGAAGAATAAAATTGAAGCAGTAAAAGCATTTCACACTGCATTTAAAATTGGTCATAAAGAAGCTCCGATAGCAGATCTTGGTTTAGATAAAAACACCTTGCGTTTTAATTTAATGAAAGAAGAAAATGAAGAGTATTTTGAAGCTGCCAATAATAATGATTTAGTTGAAGTGGCTGATGCGTTAGGGGACATGCTTTATATTTTATGCGGAACCATTATAGAACACGGTATGCAACATAAAATAGAAGAAGTTTTTGAAGAAATACAACGTAGTAACATGAGTAAATTAGGTGAAGACGGACAGCCAATTTACAGAGAAGATGGAAAAGTATTAAAAGGTCCAAATTATTTTAAACCGAATATAGATGCTATTTTAAAGAAATAAACAAAAAAAGAGAAGCTAATCGCTTCTCTTTTTTTGTTTATAAATAGGTGGTGAGTTAATCTAATTTAACACGCCATCCATAAGGGTCTTCACTTTTATTAGTTTGTATATCTGTAATTGTTTGTTTTAAAAAACTAGCATATGTATCATCTAATTCAGGTAAATCATAATCGGTATCTTTATAACCAAAACCAGCAATTGGAGAAATAACAGCAGCAGTTCCTGCTCCAAACATTTCTTTTAAGCTACCAGCTTTTGCGGCTTCAACCACTTCACTAACCGTAATTTTTCTAACTTCAACAGGTATACCTTTGTCTTTAGCTATTTCAATAATACTTTTACGTGTAATACCATCTAAAATTCTATCGCTTGTTGGTCCAGTTATAAGCGTGTCATTTATACGAACAAAAATATTCATAGCTCCAGCTTCTTCTATATATTCATGCGTATTATCATCTGTCCAAATAACTTGTTGGTAGCCTTTTTTAACAGCTAATTGTGTTGGGTAAAATTGCCCCGCATAATTACCTCCAGCTTTAGCAAAACCAACACCACCATTGGCAGAACGCGAATAGGTTTGTTCAATTAAAACCTTAACTTTTCCAGAAAAATAAGATCCAGAAGGTGCTGTACAAATTATAAATTTATATTCATCAGCAGGAGATGCATGAAATCCGTTTCCTGATGCAAAAACAAAAGGTCTTATATATAAAGAGCTTCCTTCGTTTTTAGGAATCCAATCTTTATCAACTTCTAATAACGTTTTTAAACCTTCCATAAAATATTCTTCTGGAAGTTCAGGAATAGCCAAACGTTTAGACGAGATGTTTAAACGCTTAAAATTGTCTAACGGACGAAATAAAAAGACATTTTCTTCTGTGTCTTTATAAGCCTTCATACCTTCAAAAACAGATTGTCCGTAATGAAAAATCTTAGCAGAGGGATCTAAAGTAATCGGTTGGTAAGGGACCACTTTTGGTGCTTGCCATTTTCCGTCTTTATAATCACATACTAACATGTGGTCTGAAAACGTGTTTCCAAATTTCAAATCATTAAAATCAACCTCGTTAATTTTAGTAGTTTTAGATTTTATAATCTCGATGTCCTTGATTATTGTACTCATGTCTTGTTATTTTATGCTACAAATTTAAGTAAAAACGTTTTTAAAAAATGCTATATTTACACAAATAGTTTAGAATTGAAAATATTTATATCATGAAGTCAATTATCTTAATATTTTTTTCTGTATTTCTGTTAAATTCTTGCGAAAACAAAAAAAAGGATGCTCTTAAAGGAGCTAATAAAGTTGAAGAAGTAACTTATAAATCATTTGGAAGTGAAATAATATCAGATGATGCTATTGCTGCTTCATCTATGGCATCTCATTATAAAACAATGGCTGTTGGCGATAGTATAAATTCTAAAATGTTAGCAAAAGTAACTAGTGTTTGTCAAGCAAAAGGCTGTTGGATGCGATTAGATTTAGAAGATGGAAATGAAGTTATGGTTAAGTTTAAAGATTACGGATTCTTTATGCCAAAAGACATTGCGGGTAAAGAGGTTATTATTAACGGAAAAGCTTTTGTTGAAGAAGTTTCGGTTGATGAGCAACGTCATTATGCCGAAGATGCAGGAAAACCAAAAGAAGAAATAGCTTTAATTACAAAACCTAAAAGAACCTATTCTTTTGAAGCCGATGGTGTTTTATTAAAACAATAATTTTGGAAAGAGAAATTGTAATAACAGGAGATGGTTCGTCAACCATTCATTTGCCAGAATGGGATGAACAATACCATTCAAAACATGGTGCTATTCAAGAAGCGTATCATGTTTTTATAAAACATGGTTTACATTATTTTTGCGATTCAGAATTTAATCCAGAATCACAAAAATCTATATCAATACTAGAAATAGGGTTTGGTACTGGTTTAAATACGTTTATAACCTTATTAGAGGCTGAAAAATTAAAACTCAATATTCATTATTGTGGTGTTGAAGGTTATCCTGTTTTAATGGAAGAAATTAATCAGCTTAATTATTCAAAAGAATTAAAGTCGCCAGAAAATGAAATCTTGTTTAAACAGCTTCATGAAATTCCTTGGAATGAAGACCATATAATAACACCTAATTTTTCATTAATAAAACAGCATAAATTCTTCAATGAAATTGAAGACATAAATACATATAATATCATTTATTTTGATGCTTTTGGTGCACGTGTACAACCAGAATTATGGACAGAAGCTATCTTTAAAAAAATGTTTGATGCCTTAAAAAATAAAGGTGTTTTAGTAACCTATTCAGCCAAAGGAAGCGTGCGTCGTGCTATGCAAGCCGTAGGTTTTGAAGTCGAGCGTTTACCTGGGCCACCGGGAAAACGAGAAATGCTTCGTGCTACTAAGCATTTAGTAACTTCAAAGGAATAATTTTTAGTAATTTTTGTTAAAGCTAATACAAATAGTTAGTAAACTACATTTTCATTTTGTAACTTTAAAATAAAAAGAAAATGCGTGTTTTAATAACTGGAGCAACAGGACTTATAGGGCAGGAAATTGTAAAACTCTGTCATGAGCAAGATATTGCTGTTAATTATTTAACTACCAGTAAATCTAAAATTCAAAAAAAAGAAAACTACCAAGGTTTTTATTGGAATCCTAAATTACAAGAGATAGATGATGCTTGTTTTAAACAGGTAGACGCTATTATTCATTTAGCCGGTGCTACGGTTTCAAAACGTTGGACACCCATTTATAAAAAGAAAATTTTAAATAGTAGAAAAGAAACTACGCAATTGTTAGTTAATGCCTTGAAAGGAGAATCGCATTCTATAAAACATGTTGTTTCTGCAAGTGCTATTGGGGTATATCCCGATTCTTTGATTAATTATTATGATGAATCTTTTAAAATAACAGAAACCTCTTTTTTAAGTAGTGTTGTTAAAGTTTGGGAGCAAGAAGTTGATGCTTTTTCTAAATTAAATATTATGGTTTCTAAAATTAGAATTGGTTTAGTATTATCTAACAACGGAGGTGCTTTGCAAGAAATGATTAGACCTATTAAGCTTGGTATGGGAGCGGCCTTTGGTAATGGCAAACAGTGGCAATCATGGATTCATATTCACGATTTAGCTCATATGTTTTTATTTGTTTTACAAAATAAATTAAGTGGTGTTTATAATGGAGTAGCTCCAAATCCTGTTAGTAATAAAGAGTTAACTAAAACCATAGCAAAAGTTTTAAGTAAACCTTTGTTTTTGCCTAATATTCCTGAATTTTTAATGCGATTTATTTTAGGTGAAATACATCAGTTGTTGTTTGAAAGTCAACGTGTCAGTTCTAAGAAAATAGAAGATAAAGGGTTTTATTTTAAACACCATCATTTAGAGCCTGCTTTAGAGGATTTACTTAATTGAAATTTAAAATAAAGTATAGCCTAAAATTATAGATAATGTTTGGTATTTTGAACTCCATCCTTGGTAGTGACTTACTAAATTTCTATTTGTTAAATATCTAGCTTCTAAACTATATTTATCATTAAATTTTAATCCTGCTCCAAAAGCAAAATTGAGTTTTGTTTCAACATCTAAATGACGAGGACTAAAATTAAAATCTATTGATGAATTAAAAGGGATATCTACTAGCATAGCTCCATTAACAAAAATTTTAGAAGTATTATTTAAAGAAAAATAGTACCTTATACCTATGGGTATTTCTATAGATGTATAGGTTGCATCCATGTAATAAGTTGGTGAGTTACTCCCGTTTTTCCATTCTAGTTTTGATTTGTAAGACTGATAAGTAGGTTCAAAGAAGATAGACCATTTGTTTGTTTTAATGGAGTTAATAATAAACTCTGCCTCTATTCCAAACCTAAAACCTGAATCATTTCCAAAATCAGTTTTATTCCTTGTTATCGCTTCATAAATAGAAAGTGATGAGCTATTAAAAGCAGGTCTTATGGTAATATTAAATAAGTCTTTTTTTTCAGTGTTTTCAAACCTAGTATATTTAGAGTTTTTACATTGATTATACTTTGTAAAAAAATTAATTAGCTCCGTTTTTTTGTAATCTAGTTTATTGGCATCAATTATTGAAAGACTTTCACATTTCAAGTTATTCCATAATTGTCTTTTATATTCTTGGTTTTTACTAACATTATCTTCATTTTCTTTTTTGTAGCGTTTATATATAAGTTGTTCTATGTTTGAGTTTTCTTTATTATAAAAATATCTAATTACAGATTTGCTTTCAAATAAATATAAATTGGCATTTCCTTCTATTAAAACTTTTAAAAAAAGCTCTTCTTTATTTAATGTAGGTTTTTTATTACTACTTAAATTGCTTAATATATCACTAGATCTATCTATATAAACTGTTTTCCTAATATATTTTGAAGTATTGTATATCCCAAATTCTTTAACAGATTTAATGGTTTTTATTTGTTGTTTAGCATCATTTGAATTTTTATATATAAATTCAGTAGGATTAAGTCTTGAATTTATTTTAATTAAACAATCATTTTTTTTATTATCATTATTAATAAAATATCCTTTTTTGAAAACTTCTTGTGAAAAAGTATTTTGTAAAAAAAGTAAAAGAATTATAAATGTGGTTTTTTTAAACATTCTAGATTAGTTGGTTAATAGGTTTTTTGTTACAACAAATATATGAAAAGGATTATTATTTAGGTTTTGTTTTGTAAAAATAACACTATTACAAAGCGGTTTTTGTAATAGAATTTAATATATAAATAGAGAATTAACTTGTCAGTTCTAAGAAAATAGAAGATAAAGAGTTTTATTTTATACACCATCATTTAGAGCCTGCTTTGATTGATTTAATTAAGTAATATGAGGTGTCTTTAAAATAAAAAACCACCCTGTTCTCACAAAGTGGCTTTAAAATAAAGTGTATAGTTCTTGATTAAGACTTAGTAGCCTTTACAGTAACTTGTAATTCAATATCATCATTAATAAATTTATCACCTAAATTATCAAAAATAGACTTAGAACCGTATTGTACGTTCCATTTTGTTCTATCAATAACAAAGCTTTCGCTTGTTAAAGTAACGTTGTTATTTTGATTAGTAACAGTTACAGGAAATGTTACATTGTTTTTAACTTCTTTAAGAGTTAAGTTTCCAGAAAGCATTGTTTTACCATCTACGTCTTCAATATTTGTAATTTCAAAAGCAGCAGTTGGGAATTTTTCAACATCAAAAAAGTCAGCATTTTTTAAATGACCTTCTAATTTAGCACTTCCATCAGCATCCTTAATAGAAGTCATGTCTATTAAAAAAGTTCCGCTATTAATTTTTCCTCCAGCAATGTTTAATACACCAGTATCAATAGCAATAGTTCCATTATGAGAACCAGTAGGTTTAAAGCCTTTCCATGCAATTGTAGATTCGGATGTGTTTACAGTGTATTTTTCTGAAGCAACCTCTGTAACTGCAACAGTTTCTGCTTCTTTAGTGTCAGCCTCTTTGGCTTTGTCTTTACAACCAACTAAGGTTATTGATAATGTTGCAATTGTAAAAATGGTAGCAATACTTTTTTTCATAATATAAGTTTTAGTGTTTATGTTGCGAAATTAGTTATTTGTTAGCTTAAAAAAAACAAAAATTTATTTTGTGACATTATGGCATTTTAACAAGAATGGCAGTACTTTTGCCAATTAATTTTAGAATTGCACAAAATTTAAATTTTACAATGTCCAAAAAAGATAAAAAAGATATAGAGCAGGAAGCTGTTGAAAATGCACAAACAGAAACTGTAGATGTTGAAGAACAGGTTGTTGAAGAGCAAACTGTAGAAGAGAAATTACAAGTAGAAGTACAGCAAGAAAAGGATAAGTTTTTACGTTTATTTGCTGAATTTGAAAATTATAAAAAACGTACTTCTAGAGAACGTATTGAATTGTTTTCAACAGCGAGTGAAGATGTCATGAAAACATTATTACCAGTTCTTGATGATTTCGAGCGTGCTTTAAGTCATATTGATGAAGATAAAGAAGCCGAAGCTTTGCGTCAAGGTGTGTTGTTAATTTATAATAAATTGGTAAGCACTTTAGAGCAAAAAGGACTTAAAGTAATTGCTGTAGAAAAAGGTGAAGCTTTTAACGCAGACGATCATGAGGCAATAACACAAATTCCTGCACCAACTGATGATATGAAAGGAAAAATTATTGACGTTATTGAAAAGGGATATAAACTAGGCGAAAAAGTAATTCGTTTTCCTAAAGTTGTTATTGGGCAATAAAACAAGAATATGGCTAAAAGAGATTATTACGAAATATTAGGGGTTAGCAAAGGGGCAACTGCAGCCGAAATAAAAAAAGCATACCGTAAAAAGGCGATAGAATTTCATCCTGATAAAAATCCAGATGATAAAAGTGCCGAAGCTAAATTTAAAGAAGCAGCTGAAGCTTACGAAATTTTAAGCGACGATAATAAAAAAGCACGATACGACCAGTTTGGACATCAAGCATTCGAAAACGGCGGCGGAGGCGGCGGTTTTGGTGGTGGCGGTATGAATATGGATGACATATTTAGCCAGTTTGGTGATATATTTGGCGGCGGAGGCGGCGGATTTTCTGGTTTTGGCGGTGGCGGAGGTCAACGTCGTGTTAAAGGAAGTAATCTTCGTATTCGTGTAAAATTAACATTAGAAGAAATTGCTAATGGTGTTGAAAAGAAAATAAAAGTTAAGCGTAAAGTTCAAGCACCAGGAACTACTTATAAAACATGTTCTACATGTGGAGGTAGCGGTCAAGTAACACGTATAGCCAATACTATTTTAGGTAGAATGCAAACATCGGCACCTTGTAATTCGTGTGGAGGAGCAGGACAAACTATCGATAAAAAACCTTCCGATGCTGATGCTCAAGGGTTAAAAGTAGCAGAAGAAACTGTTTCTATAAAAATACCAGCAGGTGTTGTAGATGGTATGCAACTTAAAGTTTCTGGTAAAGGAAACGAAGCACCAGGAAATGGTATTTCAGGAGATTTATTAGTGGCTATTGAAGAGGTAGAGCATAATAAACTACAACGTGAGGGCGATAATTTACATTACGATTTATATGTAAGTTACCCAGATGCTGTTTTAGGAACTTCTAAAGAAATAGATACCGTAACAGGAAAAGTGCGTATAAAAGTAGAAGCAGGAGTACAATCTGGTAAAATTTTACGCTTACGCGGAAAAGGAATACCAAGTATTAACGGGTATGGTAAAGGAGATCTTTTAGTACATGTTAATGTTTGGACGCCTAAAACGTTAAATAAAGAACAAAAAGCATTTTTTGAAACAATGAAAGATGACGAACATTTTGATCCGAAACCAGAAAGTTCAGATAAATCTTTCTTTGAGAAAGTAAAAGACATGTTTTCTTAATAGAGAGCTATTTAATCAAAAAAACGAATCCGCATTATAGCGGATTTTTTTTGTCTATATGAAAGATATTCTCTGTTCATTTTATGAATAATTACGAAAAAAAAACTATATTTGAGCTATCACTAATTTATTTTAGTGATAATTTTTCTTTTTCATAGCAATTTTTTTCCCATCCTTAATTTTTTTAAGGGTGGGTTTTGTTTTTATAATAAGACTGTATTTTTTTATTAATAATTTATGAAAAAAGCATTAAATACCTCGGTTAACATTTAATATATTTACCGATAACAAGTCAATAATAAAATTAATGAGTAACTTATTAGAAGTTAAAGATGTTTCTAAAAACTTTGGCGATTTTAGAGCGCTTAATAACGTGTCAATTTCTGTTCCTAAAGGCAGTATATTTGGATTGTTAGGGCCTAATGGTGCAGGAAAAACAACATTAATACGTATTGTTAATCAAATAACAATGCCAGATTCTGGAACCGTTCATTTAGACGGCGATTTACTTAATAATTCACATATAAAAGATATAGGTTATTTACCAGAAGAGCGAGGTTTATATAAATCTATGAAGGTTGGCGAGCAAGCTTTGTATTTGGCGCAATTAAAAGGATTAAGTAAAGCAGAAGCAAGAACGCGTTTAAAATATTGGTTCGATCGTTTGGAGATTGGAGATTGGTGGAACAAAAAAATTCAAGAGCTTTCAAAAGGAATGGCTCAAAAAATTCAGTTTGTTGTTACCGTTTTACATCAACCTAAATTATTAATTTTTGATGAGCCCTTTTCTGGTTTCGATCCCATAAATGCTAATTTAATTAAAGATGAAATTTTACGTTTAAGAGATAATGGTGCTACTATTATTTTTTCAACACATAGAATGGAATCTGTAGAAGAGTTGTGTGATGATATTGCGTTAATCAATAAATCAAACAAACTTATTGAAGGTAAATTATTAGATATAAAGCGTCAGTATAAAATCAATACGTTTGAGGTTGGTATTAAAACTAATAACGATGCTGTTTTAAGGGATGAATTATCGGAGAAATTTGAAGTGTCTCCAGCTAATTTTAAAACTTTAGAAGACGAATTGAAGCTAAATATTAAGTTGTCGGATGGAAATACACCAAACGACTTACTAAATTATTTAACCTCTAAAGGCGAGGTGTCTCATTTTGTAGAGCTCATACCAAGTGTTAACGATATTTTTATTCAAACTGTAAAGAATAATTAATTTTTCATGAATCATTTACCACTAATTATAAAGCGTGAATATTTAACTAAGGTTAAAAATAAAGCCTTTATTGTAATGACTTTTTTAAGTCCAATTATTGTTATTGCTTTAATGTCTGTTGTTGCTTATTTATCACAGTTGAATAATGATAAAATTAGAACGATTAACATTTTAGATGAGTCTGGATTGATACAAAATGTATTTGAAAATTCAGAAAATACCACTTATAATATTTTAGAAGGCATGTCTTTAGATGATGCAATGGTGTTAACAAAAGAAACATCTGCTTATGGCATATTGCATGTTGATAAATTAAATAATATAAATGCTGTTTCAAATCATATTAAGTTTTATTCAGAAGAATCGCCATCACTTTCAATAATTTCAAATATTGAAAGGAAACTTGAGGAGAAATTAACTAATATAAAGTTAAAAGAAGAGGGTATAGATACTGCTCTTATTGATAAATCAAAAGTAGATATTAATATTGTTCAAGAAAGTTTTGAAGGCGAAGAAACTTCAAAAGTAGATACTTATGCAAAACTAGCTTTTGGTATTGCAGCAGGATATTTGCTTTTTATGTTTATTATTATTTATGGTAATATGATAATGCGTAGTGTTATAGAAGAGAAAACAAGCCGAATTATAGAGGTTATTATATCTTCGGTAAAGCCAGTGCAATTAATGCTTGGTAAAATTATAGGAACTTCTTTAGCTGGACTTACACAGTTTGTTATTTGGTTGATTTTATTAGGTGTTTTAATGAGTTTGGTTTCTTTGTTTTTTGGAATAGATATGTCTCAATTACAGACACCTCAACAAGAAATGATGCAAAAAGCTATGGAGAATCCTGAATTAAACATGCAGGTTCAAAGTATTGTAACAGCTCTTTATAATTTACCTCTTGTTAATCTAATTTTTGCATTCATCTTCTTTTTCATAGGAGGGTATCTTTTATATAGTTCATTTTACGCAGCTATAGGAGCCGCAGTTGATAATGAAACAGATACACAGCAATTTATGTTGCCTATTATAATGCCACTTATGTTAGCAGTTTATATTGGGATATTTACAGTTATTGAAGATCCACACGGTACAGTTTCTACAGTATTTTCGTTTATACCATTAACATCGCCAGTGGTTATGCTTATGCGTATTCCTTTTGGTGTACCTTTGTGGCAACAGTTGGTATCATTGTTGATATTAATTGGTACATTTATGTTTACTGTTTGGTTTGCTGCAAAAATTTATCGTGTTGGTATTTTAATGTATGGTAAAAAACCAAGTTATAAGGAAATTATAAAATGGATTAAATATTAGTATGCAAAGTAAAGTAGTAGATAAAATAGAACATGATGTAGAACAAGTTGGTGAGGTAGTTGCCAATAGTTCATTTTGGGAAAAAGTTAAAGAGTTCCTTGAGTTTAAGCTTCTAGATTTTCCTTACGGTACAGGAGAAGAGGCTCATGATATAGTACTTAAAGTAAAATATGTTTTATTAGTTTTTGCTGTAGTTATAGTAACAACATATCTTTTAAGATGGGTTAAAAAAATTGTTACAAGGAAGATGCCAGTGGCCGATAAGGCTAAATTTAATACAGTCTTTTCTTTTGCTAGATGGTTTATATATATAATTGTTGTACTAATTGCTTTTGACTCAATAGGTATTAATGTAACAGCTATTTTTGCAGCTTCTGCAGCGTTATTAATTGGTATTGGTTTAGCACTTCAAACACTTTTTCAAGATATTATTTCTGGTATTTTTATATTAGTAGATCAATCTGTACATGTTGGAGATATTATAGAATTAGAAGGAAAAGTAGGTAGAGTAGAAGAAATTAAACTTAGGACAACCAGAGCAACAACTATTGATAATAAAGTATTAATAATTCCTAATCATTTGTACTTAACTAATAGTCTTTATAATTGGACTCAAAATGGAACAACCACTAGAGAAAGTGTAGATGTAGGAGTTGCTTACGGTAGCGATGTACAATTGGTGAAAAAGTTATTGCTTGAAGCAGCAACTAATCAAAAAGATGTTTTAAAAAATCCAGAACCAACAGTGCTATTTACAGATTTTGGAGATAGTGCATTAAATTTCAAATTAGCATTTACAATAAATGATAGTTTTAATGTGCGTTTTCCTAAAAGTGAAATTCGTTTTGAAATAGATAGATTATTTAGAGAAAACAACATAAGTATCCCGTTTCCGCAACGCGATATTCATATTATAAAAAAATAGAAATATGCAAAAGATATTAGTAATAGAAGATGAAGCTGCTATTAGAAGAGTATTAGTTAAAATTCTTTCAGAAGAAAATGATAATTATCAAGTAGATCAAGCAGAAGATGGATTATCTGGTGTTGAAAAAATAAAAAATGAAGATTTCGATTTAATACTTTGTGATATTAAAATGCCAAAAATGGATGGTGTTGAAGTATTAGAAGCTACCAAAAAAATAAAACCAGAAATACCAATTGTTATGATTTCTGGACACGGTGATTTAGATACTGCAGTAAACACAATGCGTTTAGGAGCTTTTGATTATATCTCTAAACCGCCAGATTTAAATCGTTTGTTAAACACTGTTCGTAATGCTTTAGATAGAAAAGAATTAGTTGTAGAAAACAAAATTCTTAAGAAAAAAGTAAGTAAGAAATACGAAATGATTGGTGAAAGTGATGCTATATCTCAAATAAAAGATATTATAGATAAGGTAGCTCCAACTGATGCTCGTGTTTTAATTACAGGACCAAACGGTACAGGTAAAGAGCTTGTTGCGCATTGGTTACATGAAAAAAGTGCCAGAGCAAAGGCTAATATGATTGAGGTTAATTGTGCTGCTATCCCTTCGGAATTAATAGAAAGTGAATTATTCGGTCATGTAAAAGGAGCCTTTACAAGTGCAGCAAAAGACAGAGCAGGGAAATTTGAAGCAGCAAATAAAGGAACTATTTTTTTAGATGAAATAGGTGATATGAGTTTGTCTGCACAAGCAAAAGTATTACGTGCATTACAAGAAAGTAAAATACAACGCGTAGGTAGTGATAAAGATATTAAAGTAGATGTACGTATAGTTGCAGCTACCAATAAGAATTTAAAGAAAGAAATAGCAGAAGGACGCTTTAGAGAAGATTTATATCACAGATTGGCAGTTATTTTAATTAAAGTACCAGCTTTAAATGATAGGCGTGACGATATTCCTTTATTGATAAAACATTTTTCAGCAAAAATAGCTTCTGAACAAGGAACCGCAAAAAAGACGTTTTCAGAAAAAGCTATAAAATTACTTCAAGCATACGATTGGACAGGTAATATTAGAGAACTTCGTAATGTTATTGAAAGATTAATAATATTAGGTGGAAACGAAGTTAGTGAGCAAGATGTTAAATTGTTTGCTTCAAAATAGAAAATATTTATAGAATAGATAAATAGCATTGGATGAAATAAAAAAGTCTATTTCACATTTTTTAAGATTTCAATAAATTTATCTATTCTAAGTTTTAAAGTATCATTAATTTCATTATTTTCAATGTAAGTATGAATGTCTCCTAAATAATTCATACCTAAATAATTGGCAGACTCGATAAATGGTATAGAAAAACCTTCTATTAAATCATTTGAGTTGCTACAACTTATCATAGCCATATTTTTACCTCGTAATTTTCTTCCAATATTTTTATGGACTGTCAATAAATCAGATATTCTATCAAAAAACACTTTTAAAACAC
This sequence comes from Thalassobellus citreus, assembly GCF_044385915.1. Classification (NCBI taxonomy): domain Bacteria; kingdom Pseudomonadati; phylum Bacteroidota; class Flavobacteriia; order Flavobacteriales; family Flavobacteriaceae; genus Thalassobellus; species Thalassobellus citreus. Next base: position 79,104 of record NZ_JBISCC010000115.1, read on the forward strand.
CACTCATGCTATACCAATAAACTGGTGTTGCAAATATTATGGTGTCATAAGATTCAATAATATGAGTCATTAAGTCAATAAAATCATCATTTTCATTTTTATATTCGTAGTCATAATGCCCTATGTTTTTAGTAGACAAATCAATAATATCAATATTATTGTTTGTAACGAAATAAGATACAATCTTATGAGTATTTCCATAACTTCTAGAGCTTCCTTGTATAATTACGGTTTTCTTCATAATTTAAAATTTTAACAAAATAACAGTTTAATAATAAGGGAATTAAATGTTTTAAATAGAAACAATTAATAATAGTCATGCTAAAATCGATTGCATTTTATATATTTAATCCATTAAATTTTTATAGATGAACGATTACAAAGTAACCTCAAACATATCTCTAAAAGATTCTAAAACAAAAGTTGTTATAGAAGATGCCGAAAAAGCACTTAAAAAGGTTAGAAAAAAGCTAGGACAATTTCAAGATACCATGTATGCGCATAATAAATATGCTGTTTTAATTTGTTTACAAGGCATGGATACTTCTGGTAAAGACAGTTTAATACGCGAAGTATTTAAAGAGTTTAATGCTAGAGGAGTTGAGGTACATAGTTTTAAAGTACCAACAGAGCTAGAGTTAAAACATGATTATTTGTGGAGACACTATATTGCGTTGCCTGTTCGAGGAAAAGTGGCTGTTTTTAATAGAACTCACTATGAAAATGTATTGGTAACTCGTGTACATCCAGGGTATATAATGGGCGAAAATATACCAACAGTAAATTCTGTTGACGATATAAATGAAGAATTTTGGGATAAACGTTTTGAGCAAATAAATAATTTTGAAAAGCATATAGCCGAAAGCGGTACTATTATTTTAAAATTCTTTTTAAATCTATCAAAGGAAGAGCAAAAATACAGATTACTTCGTCGTTTAGAGAAGCAAGAAAAGAATTGGAAATTTTCACCAGGCGATTTAAAAGAACGTAAGCTTTGGGATAAATATCAAGAATGTTATGAAGATGCTATAAATAGAACCTCAAAGCCGCATGCACCTTGGTATACAATTCCTGCCGACGATAAACCTACAGCTCGTTATATGGTTGCCAAAACTATTTATGATACATTAAAACAATACACAGATATACAAGAACCGGAACTTGATGATGATATAAAAGCTAATATAGAGTTGTACAAACAGCAACTTAATAACGAATAGTTTTCTCTATTTTAAATCAGTCACATGAAAATTTGTATTAGTTTTTTTTGTTTTTTATTAGTTTTAAGTTTGAATGCTCAAAATGCTCAAAATAAAGAATTACCATATTACGAGATTCCAGATTATTCTGAAATATATACAGCAAATACTGTAGCTGCAAGTATGATTGATGGATTAGGTTTTAGATTTTATTGGGCAACAGAAGGCTTGCTTGATAAAGATCTTGAATACAAACCAAGTGAAACAGGAAGATCATCTTCTGAAATAATTGAACATATTTACGGGTTATCAAAGTTTATTAGAAATAGTGTATTAAGCGATAACAAGGATACAAATACTTCTGAACTTAATTTTGAAGCCATGAGGAAGCAAACACTTCTCAATTTAAAAGCAGTGTCAGATATTTTAAGAAACATTAAAGATCCTTTTAAACTTGATGAAACCGAAGTGCCTTTTTGGAACATTATAAACGGTCCTATTTCTGATGCTTTATGGCATTGTGGACAAGTTGTAATGCTACGTCGGGCTTCTGGAAACCCTTTTAATTCTAAAGTGAGTGTTTTTCAAGGAAAGTTAAAAGAAAAATAGTTTTTTAAAAAAGTTTAAATGAAGAAATGTTTTTTATTGTTTTTCTTATTAAGTACAATAAATTTTTATGGTCAAAAAGAAAAAAGGTCGAAGGCTCAACTTTCGAGTTTTTTATCCAAATCATATTTTAGTGTAAACTTAGGGGGTGTTTTTTATCCTTTTTCTAATGCTAATTTAAAAGAGGGTTTTGCTACCGAGAGTTTTACTAAAAATGTGTTTTCAGGTAGGTTTTTATTGGGATATAAAATTAAACCAGATTTAGCTATTCAATTTGGTGTTATGCGTCCTGCATCATGGTTTATATATAATAATGTTAATAATATTGGCTATGAAAGGAGTGTTTGGATAAATGTTTGGTCTTTATCTTTAAAGAAAAGTTTTAATTTAAATAATAAACTTTCTCTCTTTGCAGAAGCAGGTATTGCAAATGCTACTCGTATTGGTTTTTCTATAAACGATGAAGTTATTTATGATGACGCTCATTTTGGAAGTTTAATTTATGGGTTAGGAGCAAATTATAAATTAAATGATAAATGGAGACTTTCTTTAAATGGTACTTTTTTACCAAAAACAAAAAAATATAATCAGCCTTCTATTTCACAAGCTTCTGTTGGATTTGAATATCATTTACAACAAGTGCCAAAAGAGAAAGCTTTAGAGTATGAAGAAAATAAAACATACTTCTTTCCTAAAAATATAATTCAAGTAAGTTATGGTACAAGTGCTATTGGTTTTGGAGTAAATCAATTTTTTGGAATGAGTCTTAAGGTTGGAAATTTTGATAGTTTTGGAATTCCTGTTTTTTGGGTAGGAGATGTAAAAGCATCTGATGCATATTCAATAACCTATCAAAAAACAGCATTTAGGTCTAAAAAAACATTTTCTTTAGACTGGGGAGTTAGTGCCACATATTTTCAATCTCAATTAAATAAAGAAAAAGTATATGCTTTTTCTGTTTTTCCTGTTTTACGCTTTTATCTTTTAAGAAGAAAAGGCTTTGATATGTATACTAATTATTCGGTAATTGGCCCCACTTTTATAACAAAAAAGCAGATAGATGGTTTAGATTCTGGCCCTCTAATAACCTATCAAGATACTATGGGCTTAGGAGTCTTTTTTGGTGAAAATAGAACCTATAATTTTGAACTTAGAATTATGCATTATTCTAATGGTAATATTTTTACTAAAAATGTTGGAGTCGCTATTCCGCTTCAATTTACATTAGGAAAAACATTCTGATACATTTTTGCTAACAAATCAATAAAATCGATTGGTTTAAGAATGTTTTTTATAAATAACTCAGCCACCATTTGTCTTTATTATTTGTTTTGTAAGTCATATATTTTTTACTTGGAAAATATAAAAGAGCTATAATACTTATCCAAACTAAGTAAACTACAAATAACGGATAACCATAATCTATAAGCTTAGCATTAGCAAATACATCTTTGGTTAAAATCATATGTTGCCAATTACCTCCAAAAATTAATATGCCTATAATAGCAAATACATGAATAACTAAAACATGTAAAAAGTAATAGAATAAGGGGACCCTTCCAAAAACTAAAAAGAAATCTGTGATTTTATTTTTAACAGATTCAATACCATATAAAAACAATAATGCAGGACCCATTGTTATTAATGTATACGCTAACGAAGGTGGGTATTTTGTAACTTTAAAGAACGACATAATTGTCTTGCTTGTAGTATCTTGAGTAGACCATGGTATTAAATCTCCATAAATATTAAAACTTCTAAGAATAAAGAATAAAGCAATAGCTGTAAAACCAATAATTAGTAACCATTTTTTTCTAATTTTTGCATCAAATTCTTTAGTGTAAAGTTGTCCTAAGCAGTAACCTAAAACCATAAGTCCTATCCAAGGTAATACAGGGTAAAACACCCCAATATCGTTACTCTCTCCAAAAGGGATAAAATTAGGTTGATGTAATATATACCAAATATTATCTATGAAGTTATTACTATTTCTAACAATTCCATCTAAAGTGTTATGTCCAAAAACAATTAATACACCTATAGCTAATAATACTTTTTTATGTAAATAAATTAAAAAGGATAGAGTAATCATACTAAATCCAATCGCCCAAATTACTTGAAGAATAATGCGACTATAGCTTAAATCGAATTTCCAAATAAGATTGTTTACCACAATTTCTAATAGAATTAGCCAAATACCTCGGGTTAGCAAAAATTTAAAAAGCTCATTTCTAGTTTTTTTATTACCATATAAAAAAGCCGAAGTACCTGCTAAAAACACAAATACTGGCGCACAATAATGCGTGATAAATCTTGTGAAGAACAAAAAAGGTGTTGTCGTTTCTAAATTTGTTGGGTCGGTAAAAAAAGCTCCATAATGGAAATAATCTCTTGTATGGTCTAGTGCCATTATTACCATAACAAGACCTCTTAAAATGTCTATAGATTCAACTCGATTAGTTTTGATAAGCATAAGTTTTAATTATAAATTAACAACTTGAGGCGAATCTAAAATAATCAAATAACTTTAAAAAAAACAAATTAGTTTATCAAATTTTATTAGTTGTTTTGAGATTTTGTTAGCTTTTGTTGTTGCTTAATGGTAAGTGTACTACCATCATGACTCCAACCAGGAGCAGCAAAAGCATACATGAATTTATGATACCAGTTTTTAGATTTTTTCATATCATTCCAAATGTCTTTATATTCATGTGTTAATATTACAAGAGGGTTGTATGAATCTGGAGCATGTGTAACGCCGTATTTTATATCAATAGTTTCATCTAGTTCTTTCCAAGTTCCAAAAATTTTGTCAAAAATATTTAAGAAGCCACCATGGTTTTTATCCATATATTCAATATTTTGGGCATGATGTACTTGGTGCATGGTATGTGTATTCATGAATTTTTCAATAAATCCCATTTTAGGAATAAACACACAATGGAGTTGAAATTGCCATAAAGCTTCAATACCTAAACAAACTACTAACATTTCTGGGGGGAAACCTATAGCTGGAATCCACATATAGAAAAAAGGCTTGTAAAAAATAGTAAACCAACCATTTCTAACGGCTGTACCTAAGTTAAAATTATCAGATGAGTGATGTACTATGTGAGCAGCCCAAAGAAAACGTACATTATGATTTTCTCTATGAAACCAATAATAACTAAAATCATCTAGTATTTGACAAATAACCCAAATGTACCATGCATATCCAAAAGATTCCCAACCCATAATGTTCGTGCGGACTCCATTAATTTCTGGGTTAAAAATTTCATATACATACTCAAATAAGACTATAGCAGCTATTGTTTTTGTTAGTGGAGCAAGAATAGCAGAACCAATACCCATGGTAAGACTAGCAGCTAGGTCTTTCCAATTGTACAGATCTTTTTTGTCTTTTTTATTTTTACTGTATGTTAATTCAAGCAAGATGAGACCAAGAAAACAAGGTACACCGTATACTAAAGGGTTAGTGAAGTCCATTTATAAATTTAAGTTATTTCCAAAAATAACTCGATTTTACTCGTAAAACAACTGGATTAAGCTTTTTAAAAAATAAATTAAAAAATAGTTGATGTATTTTATTTTTTTGTTAGAAATATATCTATCATAATTTAATAGTTTTTTTACTATAACTATTTTATGACAAATAAAACATCGATAAAACGCATTTTAGTTAGATAAAATGCTGTTTTTTTGATTAATATCTAGCCTTTTGTAGTTTTTTTAGGTATTATTGCGTGTTGTTAATAAACCCTAAATCGACAATACAATGAAAAAAATTACATTATTATTTAGTGTTTTAATGGTATTAATAGTGTCTTGTGAAAAAGATTCTGAAAATATTATTGATGAAAAGCAAACATCAGAAGATTTAATTTGTGAAGATTGTGGTATAGAAGTAACTAAGGATGATGAGCGTTTATCTGAGTTTGATCAAGATATTATGATTAATTCTATTAATGGAGAAACTTCAAAGACTTCTACTACTTCAAAGACAAATGGTATGAGGTTAAAGTTAAAAGCAATTGTAGATCCTTTGTATGTTAAATATAAAGGACAAGATGTTTTGCTTAATGCAAATCATGTTGCTGTTAAGAATAGGAGAGTAGCTGCATCTTATAGTCTTGTTGGTGAGCCTTATTCTGGAGCTGTAGATGTTATAAGCGTTCCAAAACGTGGGTCGGCTAGTCTAGAAGGAACATTGATTTTACCAGATAGAGATGTTGATGCTGTCGATTTTTCAGATGATAGTCATTTATTGTTAGGAGGCGGTTTTGATGCTCAGGTTTATTATGGAGGAGATCACCCTTCATTTTTAGGGCAATATCAACTAAATTATAATGAAGATACAGATGTTCTTAGTTTAAAAGAAGAAGATATATTTCATTCTATTTTTGGAAATAAATTGAGAAGCATAAAAACAATAGAAGGTGTTATAACAGGTGCTGGAGGAGGAAACTCTGGCGTTATTTATGCATTTAACGAACAAACAAATACAATAATAGATAATAATTCTACAGAAACTGAAGGCTTATTTATTTTAGATACATCTGTTGAATTAAATGATGATGAATATAAATTTGTGGCTTTAGCCTTTAATAATGACACAAAAGAGTTGCAAGCATTCTATTATGATATATCTAAAGAAACAGATATTATGTCTTTTAGTTATGCTGTAAGTTTAGGTACTTTTAATAATATTAATGTTGAAGCAAAATATAGTGTAACAGCTATAACTAAAGACTGGTTAGCTGTTAGTTTAGGAGTTGATGGAATTGGTGTTTTTAATATTAGAACAGATAGTTCTGATAATAAAACGGCATTTCTTATACAGCAAATAAAAGAAGAAATTTTAGATGCTAATGCGCCTGATGATGTTGTAAATTCATTTGTGTTTGATAGTGGTGTATTTTATGTAGCAGCTGGTGGAGCTGGTTTTTATTTAATGGAATATGATTATAAGAGAAACAAACTAAAAAACAATTTTTCTCATGTTGATTTTGGAGAAGGAGATTCTGTTAATGGCGTTGCAATAAGTGGTGAAGATTTAGTTATAGCTTCTACTAAAGGAGTTAGTATTTATAAACTTTCAGGCTTGAAGATTTAGTTTAATTAAAAATATTTTAAATAAAAAATGTCCAATATTTCTATTGGACATTTTTTGTAATTAATTTTAAGAAGAGATTATTTAACTAAAACCTTTTCTTTTTTAGTAGAAAAATCTACTTCTATTTGATTGTTTATTATATCTTCAAAAGTTTCTCTTTTTCTAATTAGATGTGCTTTCTCATTATACCATAATACTTCGGCAGGACGATAGCGAGAGTTATAATTACTAGCCATAGAAAAACAATAAGCTCCAGCATTTTTAAAACATAATACATCCCCTTCATTAATTTCATTGATACGACGGTTATTTCCAAAAGTATCTGTTTCGCAAATATAACCTACTACAGTATAAAAGCGTTCGCGTCCTTTTGTGTTAGAAATGTTTGAAATTTCATGGTGTGAACCGTAAAACATTGGACGAATTAAATGATTAAAACCAGAATCAACTTGAGCAAATACTGTTGATGTTGTTTGTTTTACAGCATTAACTTTGGTTAAAAAGCAACCAGATTCGCTAACTAAAAATTTACCAGGTTCAAAAGCAAGTGTAAGCTCTTTACCGTATTCTTTGCAGAATTCGTTAAATCTTTTTGATAACTTTTTTCCTAATTCTTCAATATTAGTTTCAATATCACCAGGCTTGTAAGGTACTTTAAAACCAGAACCAAAATCAATAAAGTCTAAGTTTTTAAATTGTTTAGCTGTTTCAAATAAAATTTCACTAGCATATAAAAATACTTCAATATCTAAAATATCACTACCAGTATGCATGTGAATACCATTAATAGTCATTTTAGTATTCTCAACTATACGAAGAATATGTGGTATTTGATGAATTGAAATTCCGAATTTAGAATCAATATGCCCAACAGAAATATTTGCATTCCCACCAGCCATAACATGTGGATTAATACGAATACATACCGGAACTTTAGGGTGTTTTGTCCCAAATTGTTCTAGTATAGCTAAATTATCAATATTAATTTTTACACCTAATTTAGCAGCTTCTTCAATTTCAGATAATGAAACACCATTTGGTGTGAAAATAATTTGTTCTGGCAAAAAACCAGCAGCTAAACCTAGTTGTACTTCTTGAATAGAAACCGTATCTATTCCAGATCCTAATGATTTAAATAACTTTAATATAGATATATTAGATAATGCCTTAACAGCATAATTGAGTTTAAGTTTTTTTACATTTTTAAAAGCATTTGTTAATCTATTATACTGTGCTTCTATTTTATTAGCATCGTATACATAAACAGGACTTCCAAAATCTTCGGCAATTTTAAGCAATTGACTTTCTAACATAGTTTCCAAATTTTCGACAAAGATATTTTTTTAGTTCGTATAAAAAATAAATAAGTAAAAAATTATACAAATTAAACATTTTGTTAATTATATAACATTACAAATGATTTATCTAAGTTGTTAATATTCTTAATAAAAATAAATTAGATTAATTAAGTGCTATTATTTACATTTGCTCTACTTAAAATATTAAGCAAATTATGAATTTACACGAATATCAAGGAAAACAAATATTAAGCAGTTTTGGTGTACGTATCCAGCGTGGTATTGTTGCTCAAAATGCTCAAGAAGCTGTAGCAGCTGCAAAACAACTAACATCTGAAACAGGTACAAGCTGGCACGTTATTAAAGCGCAAGTACATGCAGGTGGACGTGGTAAAGGAGGCGGTGTAAAGCTTGCTAAAAACTTACAAGAAGTAGAAGAGATTGCAGGACAAATAATAGGAATGGACTTAGTAACGCCTCAAACTTCGGCAGAAGGAAAGCGTGTACACCAAGTTTTAGTTGCTGAGGATGTTTATTATCCAGGAGAAAGTGAAACAAGTGAGTTTTATGTTTCTGTTTTATTAAATAGAGGAACAGGACGTAATATGATTATGTATTCTACAGAAGGTGGAATGGATATTGAAACAGTTGCTGAAGAAACACCTCATTTAATATTTACAGAAGAAGTAGATCCTGCTGTTGGTTTAATGCCATTTCAAGCAAGACGTGTAGCTTTTAATTTAGGGTTATCTGGATTAGCTTTTAAAGAAATGACAAAGTTTGTTACTAATCTTTATACTGCTTATGTAAAATCAGATTCGTCTTTATTTGAAATTAATCCTGTTTTAAAAACAAGTGATAATAAAATAATGGCTGTTGATGCTAAGGTGACTATTGATGATAATGCGCTTTACAGACATAAAGATTACGTAGATTTACGTGATATACGTGAAGAAAGTGCTATTGAAGTTGAAGCAGGAGAACTAGGTTTAAATTATGTAGACTTAGATGGTAATGTTGGGTGTATGGTTAATGGTGCTGGTTTAGCAATGGCAACCATGGATTTAATTAAACAAGCAGGTGGAGAACCAGCTAACTTTTTAGATGTTGGTGGTACTGCTGATGCAGCTCGTGTTGAAGCAGCATTTCAAATTATATTAAAAGATCCAGCAGTTAAAGCTATTTTAATAAATATTTTTGGTGGTATTGTACGTTGCGATCGTGTGGCCCAAGGTGTTATTGATGCATATAAAAATATGGGAACTATAAATGTACCAATTATTGTACGTTTACAAGGAACCAATGCAGATATTGCAAAAGAATTAATTGATAATTCAGGATTGGATGTTATGAGTGCTACAGAGTTTCAAGAAGCTGCTGATAAAGTACAACAAGTGTTAGCATAGGCTTAACAATTTGTAAGAATTGTTAATATTATAGTATAGTTTTGATAAGAGCAGTGTAAAGCACTACTCTTTTTTATTGAATAATTTTGACTCAAATTAAAAAAGTAATTCAATTTAAAAAAAAGGAAAAATTAAAAACCCAAAACTATGAAAACAATCAAATTATTATTGCTAACTGCTATTTTAGTATGTTCCAACATGATTTTTGCAAACAACCCTGTAAATCCAGAAACAAAAAAAACAAATGAAACGTCTATTTCTAAGGAGATAGTAAAGTTATTAAGTAATAATTATTTTCTTGTAGAAAAAGAAACAGTAGCTAAAGTAGTTTTTACAATAAATAACGAGAATGAAATAGTTGTTTTGTCTGTAGATTCAGGTTCAGAAGAAGTTGAAGATTTTATAAAAGGCAAATTGAATTATTATAAGGTTACATTTAAAGAAGTAAAGCCTGGTAAAAAATATTTGTTACCAGTTCGTTTTTTCATGATAAATTAATCTAATAAATACACAAAAAACCTCTTAATTTAATTATTAAGAGGTTTTTTTTTTGTCTTTTTTTGGCATTGGGCCTCTTAAGTGAATGACTAAGCCGTTTAAAAAATTTCGTAAAATTTGGTCTCCACATTCCATATATTTAGGATGATCTTCTTTCCTGAAAAAAGCACCAAGTTCGCTTTTAGATATTCTAAAGTCTACAAGCTCTAAAATTTTTACAATATCATCATCTCTAAGTTTTAAAGCAACTCTAAGTTTTTTTAAAATATCATTATTTGTCATGTCAGTATGTTTTAGATTTTAAATCGATTGCATTTCATCGATTTTGATTCAAGGTATGTTTGATTTTAGCGTTTTTTTACTTTTTGCAAATATACCTTAATTATTGGTTTAAATTAATGATGCTATTAATTTAGTAAAAATAATATAACACACTGTAAATCAATACATTGATATTTGTTTGTTTGGCTTTTTTTAAGGTTGGTAAAAAGATGAAATGCATTTTTGTTAGTTTAAAAAATAAGTATTATTGATAAAACAAATAAAAATGCCGATAAACTACTATTTACTTTTCGATAAGTTGCGTTATATCTACGATTATTAAAAGACCGTTCTGTGTAACTTTATATTATTAATAGTAATACCTTAAGAAATGGTTAATAGAGTAGAAAAATTAAGTCTTTTATCTGAAATGATAGCCTTTGCTAAGTATGATAAAGATATAAGGAATTTAGAATATAATTTTTTGTTAGGAGTTGCCAAACAATTAGAAATAACGCGTGAAGATTTTGAGTATTTAATAGAGAACCCTGTTACATATACACATTTAAAATCTCATAGTGAACGTATTGTTCAGTTTCATAGATTGGTGTTATTAATGAATATAGAACAAGGAACTGAAGAAGAAAATAATTCTAAGGGAGTTATAAAATTATACAATTTTGGCTTACGAATGGGACTAAGCCATGAGGCTATAACCAAGGTGTTATACTTGATGGAGAGTTTTCCTAATAAAATTGTACCACCAGATGTATTGATAGACATATTTAAAACTCAATATAATTAAAACATACAGCTATTATCAAATTTAAGTGTTGTTTTGTCCTAATAGAAATAGATTAGGAGAACAAAAATTAAAGCTAAAAGTTTATACTTTTAGCTTTTCTAGTTTTTCTTGATAACTTTTAATTTCGTCTCTCAGTTTTGCAGCTATAATAAAGTCTAATGCTTTTGCGGCCGCTTCCATAAGCTTCCGTTTTTCTTTAATTTTATTTTCTAACTCAGGTTTACTTAAGTATTCGCTTTCTGGTTCTGCAGCTTTTAAGGCTTCAAGCTCATAGCTATATGTACTAACTGAGTTTTTAGTTAAAGCATTATCTAAACTTTTATTTAAGGCTTTAGGTTTTAAATTGTGTTTCGTATTATAAGCAATTTGTTTTTCTCTTCTATATTCAGTTTCGTCAATTGTTTTTTGCATGCTTTTGGTTATTTTATCAGCATACATAATGGCTTTCCCATTTAGGTTTCTAGCAGCCCTACCTACTGTTTGTGTTAGTGAACGTGCCGAACGTAAAAAACCTTCTTTATCGGCATCTAAAATAGCTACTAGAGAGACCTCAGGTAAATCTAATCCTTCACGTAATAAATTAACACCTACTAAAACATCAAACAAGCCTTTACGTAAATCTTGCATAATTTCAACACGTTCTAGTGTATCAACATCACTATGTATATAACGACAACGAATTTGAATTCTGTCTAAATATTTTGTCAATTCTTCAGCCATACGTTTCGTAAGTGTTGTTACAAGTGTTCTTTCATCTTTTTCAACACGTTGCTGAATTTCTTCAATTAAATCATCAATTTGATTTAAGCTTGGGCGTACTTCAATAATAGGGTCTAATAAACCTGTAGGACGAATAACTTGTTCTACATAAACACCATCAGTTTTTTGTAATTCGTAATCTGCTGGTGTTGCGCTTACATAAATGACTTGGTTTTGGATAGCTTCAAATTCTTCAAATTTTAAAGGTCTATTATCCATAGCTGCAGGAAGTCTAAAACCGTATTCTACTAGGTTTTCTTTTCTACTTCTATCGCCACCATACATAGCATGTACTTGTGAAACTGTTACGTGACTTTCATCAACTACCATTAAATAATCATCAGGAAAGTAATCTAATAAACAAAACGGACGTGTTCCAGGTTGTCTTCTATCTAAATAGCGTGAATAGTTTTCAATACCCGAACAATAGCCTAATTCACGAATCATTTCTAAATCGAATTCGGTACGCTCTTTTAAACGTTTTGCTTCAAGATGTTTTCCTATTTCTTTAAAATAATCATGTTGTTTTACTAAATCGTCTTGAATTTCTTTGATAGCTCCTTGTAATACATCTGGAGATGTAACAAACATATTTGCTGGATAGATTGTTATTTGATCGTATTTTTCAACAACTTCGTTAGTTTGAATATTAAAGGATTCTATTTCTTCTATTTCATCACCAAAAAAATGAATACGAAAAGCATCATCGGCATAACTAGGAAAAATATCTACAGTATCTCCTTTTATTCTGAAGTTTCCATGTTTAAAATCGGCTTCGGTTCTAGAATATAAACTTTGTACAAGTTGATGTAATAATTTAGTTCTCGAAATTTCTTGATCGCGTTTTAAACTGACTACGTTTTTCTGAAATTCCACAGGGTTTCCAATACCATAAATACAAGAAACAGATGCAATAACTAACACGTCTCTACGACCAGAAAGAAGGGCAGAAGTGGCACTTAAACGCATTTTTTCTATTTCTTCATTGATCGATAAATCTTTTTCTATATAAACGCCAGAAACAGGAATATAAGCTTCTGGTTGATAATAATCGTAATAAGAAACGAAGTATTCAACTGCGTTATTAGGGAAAAACTGTTTGAATTCTGAATATAGCTGAGCGGCTAAGGTTTTGTTGTGTGCTAAAACCAAAGTTGGTTTTTGTACTTCTTCTATAACATTGGCAACAGTAAATGTTTTTCCAGAGCCAGTAACACCTAAAAGCGTTTGGTAGGTTTCATTAGAGTTAATACCAGCTACAAGCTTTTTTATAGCTTGTGGTTGATCACCAGTAGGATTAAATTCGGATTCAATTTTGAATTGCATATTGCAAAATTACACAAAATATATGGGTTATCTTTTTAAAGCGAAGTGTCCTTTCATTTGAAATTCTGTTCCTTTATAAAAAATATCTCCTACATACCAATAGTCATCTGAAGGCATATTTTCCCCATTATAGGTTCCGTCCCATCCTGTTGAAGTATGAGGTAATGTTTTTAGTAATTTACCGTGTCTGTTGTATATAAAAATTACCGTTCCTGTAAGTTGGTTGACTCCAGTGATATGCCAAGTATCAAAATATCCATCTCCATTTGGTGTTACAAATTTTGGAACATCTATTACTACAACATCTTGACTTACATCTTCACAACCGTTTAAATCTCTAACTGTTACTACATGCGGTCCTATGCTAACGTTATTAAAAAAGTTAGAATTTTGAGGTTCACCGTCATCTAATATATATACATAGTTGCCAATGCTACCGGTGTTAACTCCAACTGTAATGCTATTAGGATCTGAAAAATCTACAGTTGTTGTAAAATCAATAGTTGCTTGAACAGATTGCATAACTTGAAAGGATTTTGTCTCATTACATCCAGTCGAAGGCCTTGTAATTGTTAAAGACCAAGTGTCATTAGCATCGGAAATGTTTAAAGTTATTTCTGGAGTTGTTTCAGTTCGGTTTGTTGTTGCGTTAAACCAATAATAAGTATCTTCTGGATTTCCTGTGTCAGCATTTATTATACGAGGCAAGTCGTCTAAACAAATAATTTCTACATCCTCAAGATTAATAATAGGTAAAGGGAGTATGGTAACAGTAAATTGTGTTGTGCTATAACATCCTGTAGATGTGTTTTCTAGTCGTGCGAATATAACATCTCCATCTTCAGAAAGATGACCGTTATTTAAAGTGTCTTCATCTTTGTTTTCTGCTTTATCTATATCGTCATAATAGGATACAGAATATGTTGAAGCATTTAGACCTCCTCTTATAGCATTACTTAGCTCGCTTGATTGCGTTAAATTGAAAGCCAATAAGTCATCATAATCATCATCACATTTTTCAGTTGCCGTTATAGGAGGAGCAATTGCTGTCGGGTTTGGATTTATTTGTAAGTCAAAGGGTGTTACTATTGGGCATCCTGTATTTATATCTGACACTCTAGCAAAAATGGTATGACTACTTGTTGTGTAATTGAACATGTTACCTATAGGAAGTAAATTATTTTCAGCATCATTTGGTGTGTTATGATAAGAAATGTTTACAAGACTAGAATCATCTACAATCATTGCATCTACTTCCGATAAATCGTAGGTGTCAGTATCATTATCGCAAATTGAAATAGTTTCTAAATTATTAGTTTCTGGTGGTAAATTAACAACAAGTTCTAGAGGAATGATACTAAAACATTCTGATAAAGTATTAGTTACTTTTATGTAAACTGTTTTGGAATCTGAAATAAAATTTTGTGGATTTGGAATTTCATTGGTATTATCTAATGCATCTTCTTGATTAATATCACTATAATTTTCAAAATAGTTAATTATTAAGTTTGTTTGTATTCTGTCTAAAATTTGAAAATCGGCATCTTCTAAATTAAAAGTAGTACTGCCATCATAATCTATATCACATGATGTTATAGGCGTTGTTACTTCTGTAATATTAGGTGCAGGAACTATAATTAATTCTAATTGTTCTATAACAAAACAGAAAGAATCGGCGCTTTCAATTCTAATAAAAAGGGTTTGTGGATTTTCATCATTTGTATAATTTGTAGGTAAAGCACCTATATTATTTTCAGCTTCAGTACGAGTTTTGTAATATGTAACATTTAATGTTTCATTGGCTCCTTGATTTATTTCAGTGGTTTTTTCATTTAAATCAAAAACTTCAATTTCATCATTACTAATGTCATCACAAATAACGAAAGGCTCTGGCTTTGTATATATGGGGTCTGGTGTTACTTGTATAATAAATGATGATGTATTAAAACATGAAGTATCTGTTATATTTTCTACTCTTACATATATAGTTTGCGGGCTTGAAGTATTTTGGTAACTTGTGTTTTTGTCAATAGGTATTGAAAAAGCAGCATCTTCAAAATAGTAAACCTCTTTGCCTGTTTGTCCGTTTAAAATTTCAGCATCTTTATTAGCTAATAAAAAATCGGCTGTACTACTACCACCAGATTGACAAATTTGAAAATTGCTAATAGTAGGAATAATTGGTAAGGTGTTAACTATTATTTCCAACTCTACAATGTTATAACATCCATTGCTGTTACTAAGAGAGCTTTCTACTCTTATATAGATTGTTTGAGTATTTGCATTATATGAAGATAATTCATTTTGAGGAATGGGATTACTACCGGCATCAGCATCGTTAAATGTAGTAAAGAAAGCTATGTTTAAATCTGTTGTATTAGGAACAACTTCTGAAATTTTATCTTCAAGATTTATAATAGAAAATCCATCTTGATCATTATCACAAATTATGATAGGAGCTGGTTGATTTGCAGCAGGAGCTACTAAAATTTTAATTTGGAATGGGTTTTCAGTATGGCAACCTGTATCAATATTTGTTATACGAGCTACTAAATCTTCTATTGGTTTGGTATTAGGGAAGAAAGGAGGGAGTTGATTTTCGTTGTTTTCAGCATCTGTTGTTGATACAAAGTAAGTTACTTCAAAGTCAGGGTTACCATTTGTTATTTCATTATCTAAAGAATGTAAATCTATACTAACAATACCATCATCATCGGTATCACAATAAGAAACTGGGCTTAAAGGTGTGAATAATAAAACAGGATTGACTAAAAGATTGATATCTTCTAATTGAAAGCATCCAGTAACTGTGTTTTCTAATCTAATATATAATACTTTAGGACTTGTTGCTTCATATAAAATATTTTTTGGTATTGGGTTAGCATTTGAATCTCGCTGTTCAGGTGTTTCGAAGAAACTAATAGAAATAGGGTCTAAAAAATTGTCTAATATTAAATCTCTTAGTATGTAACTTTGAATTGTGTTAAGGTCAAATTTTAAAGTGTCATTTTTATCATCATTTGTATCACATATTGCATATTGACTTGTATCGGTTCCAGTTAGTAGCAAATTAGTATGAATTTCAAGGGGAACAATGGATGCGCACCCAGTAGTATTGTCTTCAACTCTAACATAAATAGTTGCATAACCAGGTTCTGTGATAGGATTACTATATTGATAATTGGTTTCATCTGCAATAGCATTATCTCCAGTATCTGCGTCATCATAGTTTTCATGAAATGTAATGCTGACTCCAGAACTAGGTAAGCCGTCTAAAATATCATTTATAGCATCTTGTAAATTAAAATTATCAGAACCATCTAAATCAAGATCACAGGCATCTAAATATTGTGTGTCTCTATTTATAATAGGGCTTGTTGTAATGTTTACGTCAAGAGTTGTTGTGGTAAAACAACCTGTTTGCAAGTTGAATACTCTAACGTAAACTAAATCTGTTGGCGTATTTATATTTATATAAGCAGCAGGTATTGGGTTGTCACCAGTGTTAGCATCTGTTGAGTTGTAATGATAGGTAACGTTTAAGTTAGGGTCGCTTCCAGTTATTTCATCATCTTTTTCTGTTAAGTATATTACGGTAAAGCCATCTGGGGAGTCGTCATTATCGCAAACTTCTAATGGAGTAGGTGTATTAATATTAGGTATTTGGTTTGCAACCAAATTAAAACTTGTATACCCAAAACAATTAGTATCTAAGTCTTCAACTCGAACATAAATGGGTTGTGGATTAAAAGTATTAGTAATTGGTGTTGTTATTTCATTATTATTGTTTCTTGCATCATTATCAGATAGATAATAGCCAAATGTGTAATTTGAAAAGACGGTGTTAATGTTGGAATCAAGTTCTACATCTTTTGTAGAAAGGTCGAAAATAATTCCAGTACCATTACCGCCAATGTTATCACATAATTCATAATCGGTTATAGGAGGAATTGTTTCTTCTGTATTTAAAGTAACTACAATTTCATCAGTTTCGGTACAACTGTTTCCATTTAAAGGTACTGTGACTTCAACAGTATAGGTACCGCTTTGTATAGCACTGAGTGTTGGATTAGTCTCCCCAGAAATAGGAGTTGTACTTCCATTTAAAAACCACTCATATGTTGCTAAAGGGTTTTGAATATCGGCATCTAAAAGCGCAGAACTAGCACAGGTTTCAATGTCTTCACCTAGATTTAAAATTTTAAAACTGTCTCCTTCAATAAATACGGCTGAGTCAAAAGTTCCATCTGTTTGATCTGCAATAATTAATTTAATATGATAAGATACGTTCGGGGTAATTGTTGTTGTAGCAGTTAAAACCGTTGTTCGTCCAATATAGTTAGTATCTCCAGTATTATAGCCGTCAAAATATTGTTCGTTTTGAGCAATACAATTCCCGCCTAAATTTGGATGTACATTACTTGTATTTACAGGGATTGAAGTACCTGGCACTAAAGCTATGTTTTGATAGGCATCAGTACTTCCTGTTTCTTTTATTAAAAATACAAAACCATCAGATATATTACATGGATTTTGACCATCATAGTCTTCTGATGCAAAGAGGTAATTAAATTGAAATTGGCTAGATATTGATACAATATCAAACTCAATAGATGTTGCGTTTAATGTATTAGTTGTTCCGAGAGCAACTTCTAAGTCAGGATCTGTCCCCCATATTGTAGAACCTTCACTTAATTCAGAAGTTATTAGTCCATTTCCGGCAGAAACGGCATTTCCAGTTGTTAGTATGATACCACTTTCAAAAGGGAAATTTGAGCTTGCACGCTGAAAGTAGCCATAACTTGGTAATCCATGAGGTATTCCATTAACAGATGATTCAATATTCGAAATATTCACGCATCCATCAACTAAATTATTTTCTATAAGTGGCTGTAAATCAACTGTGTTGTCAACAGTTATTTGTTGAGAAAACATGTATGTATAACCACAAGATAGTAGGAGGGTGAAAATTAAGATATGTAGGTTCTTTTTCAATTTTTTTATTTGGGTAAAAAAGATGAGTGATTAATTTAAATATTTGCGAAAAATAGATAATATTTAGATGAAACGCAAAAAAAATAGGATGAAATGCGTATTAATTGGTTTTGATATTATCTTTTATATTCAATGTTTTAAAGAGAAATGATTTTTAAATATTCTACCATCTTGTAAGGTAACATAAAACCAATAGTCATCGGATGGTAAAACTTCGCCATTAAATAAGCCATTCCAACCTTTACCTAAAGGGGATAACTCTTTTAGTAATTTACCTAACCTATTGTATATAAGTATTTTAGTGTTAGGTTGAAACATGTTAGATACACCTGTTACTTGCCAAGTATCATTATAGCCATCTCCATTTGGAGTAAAAACTTTAGGGAAACCAATAACAGAAACTTTATCTGTAACAGTACCACAATCATTTTTTACATCTTTTACCCATACGGTATAAATACCAGGGGCTACATTATCAAATACATTACTTTCTTGATAAGGAACGAATACAGTTGTATTGTCTTCGTTAAGTAATTGATATTCGTAGGTGCCTTCTCCAGAAACTAGAACAGTAATGATGTTGTTCTGAGTGGCATCTATAACTTTAATAGGTTGTTCAATTGTAGCAATGTTAGAGGGTTTCACAGAAAATAACTCTTTTCTAAAACATTGTATTCCATTTTCAGTATAAGAAGAAGTAAGGCTGTAATTTCCAATATTATAAATGTTTACTAATTGATTTGTTTCAAAAATCACATCTGTGTCTTCGTTTCTCCATTCATAAGAATCATAGATAGAATTAGCCGTAATTTGTACAGGAATATTAATTTTGTTTAAACATATATAATATTCTCTATTTAAATTAGGGTTAGGTAATTTATTAACAATTAATTGTAAACTCTCAATACCTTTGCATTCTTGGTTTTCAGATTCAGCTCTTACCCATATAATTTTGTTTTGAGAAATAAGTTCTTCATCTTCAATAGGATTACTTTCTAATTCAGCCTCAAGTTCAGTTAAATAAAATGCTATTTTTATACTAGAATCTAAACTGAATTGATTTCTTATATCTATTTCTTTATTTACTAAATTAAACAAACCAAAACCATCATCTTCAACACCATCGTTATAATCACAAACTACAAAATTATCAATAGGTCCTAAATTAGCATTATTAGCGTAAATGTAAAAATTAGCAATTTCACTACACCCAATTTCGTTAGTAGCTTTGAGCCATAATTCTTGTGGATTAGAATTTAAATTTTGAAAAGGTATACTAGTATCTATTGTATTTTCAGTATCAATATCCTTTAGGGACTCATAAAAATTTATTGTATATTCTTCAGTACTATTAATCACTAAATCATAAACTTCATTTAGGTTAAAGTTTCCTATACCATCATTATCATTATCACACTGTTCAAGTGTTATTCCTGAGATTAAGTTAGGGACATCAAAAATTTGTATTATCTTACTGATTGTTTTAGTATCTCCATTTTCTAATTTCATATTTGCAGAGACGAAATAAGAACCTGCTGAAGTGTATTGATGACTCGGGTTTATTTCTGTTGAAGTAGTTTTATCTCCAAAATCCCAAATAACTGAATAATTTTCTTCAATTGTATTTAATGAAAATTCAGCAACTTTATTAATACATGGGTTTTTTACATTTATAGTAAAGAAAAATAACGATTGGATAAAAGGAGGTAGGCCTTGAGTTGAAAGTGCTGTTTTAAAACTAGAGTTTATGTTAACAGCATTATGTTGATAATTAGATGAATTACCTTTTAACTCGGGTTTATGAATGACTCCTAGATATTCTGATCCAACTTCATATTCACTAGAAAGTGCTCTATATATTTTTCCATTTATAGCTAGCTGTAGGGCTCCTCTGTAAAAGTCTTTTCTCGAATCAATTAAAATCCTTGAATTTTGAATATTAGGAGCGTTCAAGTCAAATTGATATAAAAATCTATTAAATTTTGTAGTTTCATCGTCAGAAGTAATTTCCGTATATGTGTCTACATAAAGTTTTTGACTTTCTGCGGAAAACTCCATACCATATGCCTTTTCTGTATCGCTTTCAAATTCTAATTTCAGTCCGGGAAAAACTTTTCCAGATCCAGCAAAGAATGGTAATAGAAATGAATCATTATTAACATTTGCCATAGCTAAATATTCACCATTAGGAGATGCTTTTAGATAACCTCTAGTATCGTCAATAAATTCTCTTATCTCAGATTTAACTGATTTACGACTTACCCCGGTTGTGCTAACCTTGTAGGAATACGCAGTGCTATTGTTAAAGGTAATAATCCAAATTGATTCACCGTCTAAATGTTTAACTGCGGTGATTTTTTCTGAGGCATTATGTAAAAGCGGAATATTCTTTTTGTCTGAAATAATATCACCATTTCCATCATCTAATGTCATATCTACTATGGAATAGTTTAAACCTCTACCGTTTAATGCAGATCCAACAGTAAATATGTAATAAATATCTTCGTTATCTGGTTTTGGTACTATTATAGCAGATTGTGAGCTAGAAGAATCTCCAAATAAACCATAGCCATTTGACATTTGCCTGTGTAATTTGTTATAAACAGTTATTCCGTCTGTATAAAAAAGAAGTTTTCCTTTTTTATTAGAAATTGTTGCGCAACCTTCAAAAGTAAAAAGCTTACTATTGTTAAGTACTGTAGGTGGTTCTGTATTAAAATTTAAGCCAGCGCCTAAACCAAAATACCAATTCGCAGCTTGCTTTTGTCCCATTAATATTATGGGAAATAAT
Source organism: Thalassobellus citreus (assembly GCF_044385915.1). NCBI lineage: Bacteria > Pseudomonadati > Bacteroidota > Flavobacteriia > Flavobacteriales > Flavobacteriaceae > Thalassobellus > Thalassobellus citreus. The sequence goes on from NZ_JBISCC010000115.1 coordinate 100,161, forward strand.
ATGATAATAAGATAAAATATTTTCTTCATACACTTAATAGTGAATATTCAAATCTATTATAATTGTTTTATTTATTTATTATTTTTTAGTTAAATTTTTTTATGGAATTAAAAATTTAAGAGATTGATTATAATAATTTTGTTTAGAGGATTATATTAATTAAATTTAAAAAAAATGCTATCATTAAAAAAAGTTGATAAACAAGATGAAATGTTTTTATATGAAATTTTATATCGTATTATTATTACTATTTGTTGGTTGTAATAAAAATATTCAGTTTGAAGAGTTTTCTAATTATAATTTAATTTTAGTTTCGGGGAATGATCAAATAGGATTACAAAATATGATTCTATTTGAAGATATAGTAGTTAAAGTTGAAGATGATCTAGGGGCTAGTGTCGCTAATGCTAAATTAAATATAAAAGTTATTTCTGGAGAAGGAAATTTAAATTCTGGAGAATCAATTTTTACTAATGAAGATGGAATTGCGACGATATCATGGAAATTAGGATTAAGTTATAATAATACAATAGAAATCTCTTCAAGTTTAAATGAAACATCTTCAGTTTTAATTAATGCTATTGCTAAATATAACTATATGATTCCTCAAGAAAATGAGGATGGGTGGAAGTCATCAGAAATTGATGGTTTTTTAACAAATAAGAATACAGTTTTTGAAGGAATAGATGAAATTAGAAAAGGAAATTATAAGGAAATTCATTCTGTTCTTTTATCAATAAACGATAAATTGGTATTAGAAGAATATTTTTCAGGAACTAACTCTTTTGGTCAACATATTGATTACGATAGGGTTACTCCACATGAGTTACAGTCTGTTAATAAAACCTTTAGAGGAGCTATATTAGGTATAGCAATTGACAAAGGTTTTATTGACAATGATAAAGAGCCATTATATGCTTTGTTTCCTGATTTAGATTATTTGTCAAAAAATGGTAAAGAAGAAATCTTATTGGAACATTTGTTGGATATGTCTTCAGGTTTAGAATGGAATGAAGGAACAGATTTAGGAGGTTTTTACAATACCCCATTTTCTACTGCGCATACTTATGTGTTATCTAAGTCATTAGAAAATGTTCCGGGTACTGTTTTTGAGTATAATACAGGTACATCTTTTGTTTTAAATAGAATTGTAATGAATGCGATTGATGTTGATTTTGAATTTTTTGCAAGAAATAATTATTCTGTTTTGGTTGAAAGTGAAGCACTTCCTGGTACTGGAGAGCCTTTAGATTTTAGAAATACTCCAAGAGATATGCTGAAATTAGGACAAGTTTATTTAAACAATGGTAAGTGGAAAAATGTTCAAGTGATTTCAAAAGCTTGGGTAGATAAATCTACGATTGCCCATCAAAATGTGTCTACAAACAGCTCATATGGTTATCAATGGTGGATAAGAGATTTTAATGTTGGTGAAAAGAAATACAATTGTTATTATGCGGCTGGATATGGAGGTCAATTTATTTTTGTAATTAAAGAACTCAATTTAGTAGCTGTTTTTACTGGAGGTAATTTTAATTCTAAAAAGTCTATACCTATAGAAATGATGGAAAATTATATTTTACCTGCTTTTTAAATATTAAAATATTAATTTTTTAAAGTGAAATGACTTTTAAATATTCGACCATCTTGTAAGGTAACATAAAACCAATAATCATCAGATGGTAAAACTTCGCCATTAAATAAGCCATTCCAGCCTTCTCCTAAAGGGTTTATTTCTTTAATTAATTTACCAAATCTATTAAAAATGAGTACTTTAGTGTTAGGTTGAAACATGCTAGAAACTCCTTGTACTTGCCAAGTATCATTAAACCCATCTCCATTAGGAGTAAATACTTTTGGAAAACCTATAACAGAAACTTTATGTGGTACCGAGCCACAATTGTTTTTTATATCGTTTACAATAACTGTATAAATACCTGGGCTAACATTTTCAAAAATGTTACTTTCTTGATAAGCTCTTAATAAAGTATTATTTTTATTTAGTAACCCGAACTCATATATTCCTTCTCCATGAACAAGTACAGTAATAGTATTATTATTAGATGCATCAACTGTATTTATGTTATCATAAGTTGCAGTATTTGAAGCTTCAACTGTAATAGTTCTGTCTTTTGAACATCCAGTAGTTTTATTAGTTACAGTTACATTATAAATTCCTATTTTATTTATTTCAATTTCATAAGAGCTTTCTCCTGTGGACCAATTGTATGTGTAATTATTAGGAGAATCATTTGTAATACCAGCATTTATAGTTGTGGTTTTAGGAAAGTAGTTTAAACAATAATAGGTTGAATCTTCAATGTCTATTTCTGGTAATTTATTTACAGTTAAATATACCTCGCTAATACCATAGCAGTTATTATCGTTTTCAATACGTGCGTATATAGTTTGTTCGTATTCAATTGTATTAGTAAATGAAGATCCTAAATTATTTTTTTCTAATAAAGCATCATCATAAGTTTCAAAATAGGTGATTGGTAATGTTATATTATTAAGAGATTGTATTTCAGAAGTAATATCATCAATATTAAATGTATTTATACCATCTTCAGAATTTACTTCATCACAAAGCGGAGTTGCTGAAAAGTTGTTAATTTGAGTATTACTAACTTGAAGTGTTAATTCTGAAGTGTCAAAACAATCAGTTTTGTTATTAGTGATTTTAACATAGATAGGTTGCGGGTTATCTGCATCATAATTATAAGAACTAGGGTCGGTAATCTCATTAGTTCTCGCATTATCTGTATAGAATTTAGCGGTAAGATCAGGGATGTTTCCAGTTAAATAGGTTGATGCTTCATTTAAATTAAATCTTGTAAAGCCTCCAGAGATACCATCTTCATCACATTGAACTAAAGTGTAGTCATAAGCTATAGGGCTTTGGGTGTAAGTTATGTATGCTTGTCCTTCAAGTTTTTTGTCGCAATCTCCTGTGTTTGGGTCAATAAATACTTCGTATAACCCATCTTGTGAAACAGTTAAATCAAAATCGTTTTCAGTTAAAATAACGTTATTACGTTTCCAGATATAAGTAGCTCCAGAAATATTATTAGCTGTTAAAGTATAAGTGTCTCCATCACATAAAGATAAAGATGTAGAAAAGATATTAGTACTATTATTTACAATATCAATTTTTTCAGCAAAAAAAGACGTTATAAAAGGAGGTAATCCTTGAGAAGACGTGTTAGGAGATAAATTAACGGCATTGTGTTGGTAATTGCATGCTTCTCCTATGTTATTGGGGTCTTTAATAACTCCTAAGTACGATGTGCCAGAACTATAAGTTGTACTTAATGTTCTATATATTTTACCATCAGGTCCAAGTTGTAGAGCTCCTCTATATAATTGTTTGTTGTCAATAATAATTGCAGATGAATCAATATTTGGAGCAAGTAAATTGTATTGTATTAGAGAAGAATTGTGGTTAGATGGAATATTATTATTAGAAGGATTATTTGGATCAAAAAAATCGTTAGAAGCATGAATGTATAGTAATTGACTATTAGGAGAAAACTCAACACCATAAGAATATGTGTTTCTTTCACTTATAGCTAATTTAGTTTGATTACTTACTATCCCTGTTGATGCATCGAAATCATATAAAAATAAACCACTTCTACTGTTAGCACAAGCCATTTTAGTTCCATCAGGCGATATTTTTAAATAACCTCTGCGGTCCTCGATATTTATATCTGTAAATGTAGAAGAAACAGGTGTTGTGTTTATCCCTGAGTTACTGATTTCAAAAGCATGAAATGTATTATACGTTCCTGTTCTAGTTCCAGTAGGGTTAGCAAAAGTAATAACCCAAATAGACTGTGTTTTACAATCTTTTACTACTGCAGATATTTTTTCAGAGCTATCCTGAAGGAGGTTGCTGTTTTTTAATGTAATACCACCTAAGCCACTATTTAAAGAGATATCTATTATAGAATAATTAAATCCATAATCAGGGTCGTTACGAGTAGATGTATCAATAGTGAAAATATAATAAATGCTAGGATCTCCAGGTTTTGGTACAATAATAGCCGATTGTGTACTTGAAGGATCTCCATATAATCCATTAGCAATTACAGTATGGTTTTTATTATATACAGTAATACCGTCTGTATAAAACAATAAATTTCCATTCGCATCAGAAATAGAAGCGCAACCTTCAATAGTATTTAATTTACCATTGGTTAATGGAGAAACACTACCATCTGCATTAAAACTTATACCAGCATTGTTACCAAAATACCAATTTGATGCTTCTTTTTGAGCAAAAGAAGCCATACTACTAATAAAAACGAGGATTACTATTAATTTTTTCATCAATAGCAAAGCTATTAAAAGAAATTATAAATCTCGTTTTTTTAACAACCTGTATGATAAAAAGATAAATAAAGCTGTCCAACCAAGTACAATAGCTATTTCGTACCAGTGTACGGCGTAGTCGTATGATAAGTCAACTTTATCTGGAAATTTAGTCATTGCAATTCTTTGAAAAGGTTGATCAATTAACTTATACATAGATTTTAGTGGGAAGAAATTTTGAATTTTTTCTGCAATTTCTACATTAGATTGCCATGTTATAAGTCCGAAAATAATCCATTCTAAAATATATAAGATGAATAAGAATGCTAAAGCAAAAGCAGATCGTTTTACTAGCATACCAAAAAATAAGCATAAACTAAAAAAGCCAACAAGTTTCACAAAGTATGCTGCTAAAAAGTTTGTTTCTCTTATTATAATACTTATTTCGTTATAACTAGAATAATATATTCCAATGCAGAATGATATTAAAGTTATTAATATTGTTGAAACTAATGAAAAGAAAACAATGGCATAGAACTTAGATAGAATAAATTCTTTTTTACTTAAACCATCAATTAAGTTTTGTTTTATGGTTTTGTTACTGTATTCGTTACCAATCATACTAACCACTACAATTGCAAAAAAGAATTTGAATTGTGAAGCAAAAAAAGTTGTTAAGTGCCAGATTATTGGAAAGTTGAAAATGCCTAATTCACCAAGTTCTAGAGTGAAAAAACCAAAGACATTAATTTTTAATGATGATAATAATATTACAAAGAATGGTAAAATAAAAGATACAAATATTAGTATTTTACTAGTTCTATTGAGTAATAGTTTTTGTAATTCTAAATTTAAAAGTCGTAACATGTGGTATGCTTTGGTTGTGTTAGTTATTATCTGTTAATTGTAAAAATTGCTCTTCTAAGCTTTCTTTACGTTGTACTAAATGCGTTAAAATGATGCCTGCTTCAAAAAGCTGTTTGTTGAAATCTTCAGATTTTAATGGTTCATTTAAAAAAGCAGTAATTAAATCATCTTCAATTTTAACTTTTCCAAAAGCAGTATTTTTTTCTATAAAAGCAATTAGTTCGTCTTGCTTGTTACATTTTAATTCAAAAAAACCGTGACTAGAAATCATTTCATCTACACGACCAGAATATAATTTTTCACCTTTACGAAGTACCAAAACATGTGAGCATACTTTTTCAACTTCATCTAATAAATGAGATGCTAATAAAATAGTAGTGCCTTTTGCAGCTATTTGTTTTATTATTTCTCGTATTTGATGAATGCCTTGAGGGTCTAAACCATTTGTAGGTTCGTCAAGAATTAAAATTTCAGGATCGTTTAATAGGGCAGAAGCTATGGCTAAACGTTGTTTCATTCCTAAAGAATAGGTTTTGAACTTATGATCTTTTCTATCTAAAAGACCAACAACCTCTAATTTTTCATCAATTTTATTTAAATCAACTCCTTTAATTTGGCAAACTAACTTTAAGTTTTGATACGCTGTCATGTAAGGATAAAAGTTAGGGCGTTCAATAATGGCACCTACTTTTTTTAAAGCATTATGTGTTGAGGTGTTTCCTTCAAACCAATGAAAATTGCCTTCGGTTTTATTTACAACATTTAAAACCATGCCAAGTGTTGTAGATTTTCCACTACCGTTTGGTCCTAAAATGCCATATACATTACCTTTTTTTATTGTAAACGATAAGTCTTTGACAGCTGTTAAATACCCGAATTTTTTGGTAAGATTATTAATGGTAAGAATAGAGTCCAAATGTTATGTTTTTTTATGTTGATTAAAAATCAACATAGGTTAGTTATTAAAGTACGACGATACTCTTTAGTTTTTGTTACAAGCTTAACAATAAAAATGTTAAATTTGACTAAGTTTTAATAGCTATGCAAGATTTAAAAATATCTAAAAGAAAACCATCATATTCCATAATTCCTAAATTACAGAATTATTTAGCGAGGTATAATAGAAATATAGAAATACCCCTTTTTTATGATGATTTATTGCGTTTTCAAGGATCGATTGTTGTTTATGATAAAGATGATAACGATACTTTATGGATTCGTGTTTACTACAACGAATTTGAAAGAGAGGAAATAGAATTAGCTCTAAAAAAAATATATACTGTTTTACATTCTGATGGAAGTGAGACTGCTTTTTCTTTTTTAAGTGTAGATGCTATTGACTATTGCACCTTTGGAAATTCGAAACCTTTTAGAATAAAGATTAGAAATATTTTGAACGATAATTTTACGTATTTCTATATAAAACAAGCTGATGCTTCTCGTGTTTATGGTTTAGAGTTAGAGCATATGCTTTCTCCTTATAATTTAAACTTTTTAGTGCATGGAGATACGTTAATTGAAGAACATATTGCCGGAATACCTGGTGATGAGTTTATAAAAAAGTTTCTTCCTAAATGTGCTAAATCTGAAAAAGCACAAATTGCGAAGGAGTTTGTAAAGTTTAATGAACGTTGTATGATTAGACTTTTAGGAGACATGCGGTCGTATAATTATGTTATTGTACCCACGCACGATTTTGATCATGTAGTTTATAAAATACGAGCTATTGATTTTGATCAGCAATCATACGAAGGAAAGTTTAATATTTACAGACCTCAATTTTTTAAAGAAAACCAAAAAATGGTTGAATTAGTATCTGATACTTTTCAGAAATTATCTATTGATCAGTATAAAATTGAGGAGCGCTCTATTCTTGTAAAACGTGTAAAAAGTTCTCATATAAGAATAGGGAAGTTGTTAGACTGTATGGTTAACGATACTATTTCGAAACCAGAAAATATTGATTTGTTAAAATCTAAAATTTATGAATATACTTTAGATGAAAGTTTTTTAAAATGTAAATCTATGGGGAAAATATTAAAGAGATCTTTAGAATATTTAACTCGTAATTATGAAAACTTTAAACCTAAAAAATATTAGTTAATTCCAGTGTTCATCAAAATCTAGGTTGTCATAATCGTCAATGTCAATACCATCTTCAAACTCGTTAAATTCATCTGAATCATCATCAGCTTCAAAAACTTTATTAGGTGCAGCATCAGGAACTTGACCTTGAACAAACATTAAATTAGGATAATCTACAGCATTGTTTTCTTCAACAATTTCAGCTAATTCAACATAAAAAGTCCATAAGCTTAAAAAATCGTAAACATAAATAAGCTTAGTTTGCATTTCATGAACAACACTGTCAATAGATGTTTCATTCATTAAACGAGCCGAATTATCTTCACTTAAATCAAATAATGAAATTTCTTCACCTTGATTCCATTGGTCATCACTTATATAAAATGACGCCATTTCTGTGCCATCAAACCCAAAAGATTGGGTAATAATGTTATGTAAATCTTCTAAAGTATCACTTTCTCGAATTTCTAAATCGCGGAAAATGTCATCTTCGGTATCATTATCAAGTATAACTCTAAATCTGTAAATCATGGTAATAAATTAAAGTGCAAATGTATGCTATTTTAGTTATTTACTAAAACGATGCAAAGTAAATGTCATAGCGCTTAGCAAGATAAAAGCCCCTACTTGATGAGCAACTCCTAACCAAACAGGAACATGTAATAAAATAGTTAAAACACCTAATAAAAATTGAATACCTAATATAATGAGTAAACTTTTTACAGCGCTAGATTGCAGTTTTGTTATTTCTATTGCTTTTGATTTTTTCCAAATTAAGTAAATAAATATTACCACAATAAATGCTAATATTCTATGAACAAATTGAACCCCACTTTTACCTTCTATAAAGTTCTTGTATAAAGGACTTTGTTCTATGTAAACCGTTGGATGCATAAATTTACCTTCGCTCATCATAGGCCAATGATTATGAATAAAACCAGCATCTAAACCAGCTACAAAAGCCCCGTAAATAATTTGCAATAATAAAATGGCAAGTGCTATTCTTATAAAATTTCTAAACTTATTATTAATTTCTTTTTTATCAGGAAACATTAAGTCTAAAGCAACCCAAAATGTATAAGCAAACGTTACAAAAGCCGTTGTTAAATGTGCAGCTAATCTATAATGACTTACATCTGGATTGTCAACCAAACCACTTTTTACCATGTACCAGCCCATAAAGCCTTGAAAAGCACCCATAGCTAATAGAATAATTGCCTTTTTAATAGTTGGTTTGCTTAATTGTTTGGTTATTAAAAAGTATAAAAATGGCAGTAAAAATATTAATCCAATCATTCTTCCAATAAAGCGATGAAGCCATTCCCAGAAGTAAATATCCTTAAAATCTTGTAATGAAAAATGATTGTTTAGTTTTTGATATTCTGGATATTGTTGATATAATTCAAACGCTTCTTGCCATTCAACATCATTCATAGGAGGAATGGTGCCAGAAATGAGTTTATAATTTGATATTGAAAGTCCGGAGTGTGTAAGTCTGGTAATACCACCTACAACTACCATGATAAAAATTAGTAAACACCCTGTGAATAGCCAGTAGATGACTTTTTTGTTATCCTTTTTCATATGTTAAACCTAGTTGTTTGCCTTTTTTTAGCATTAAAGTATAAGCAGCTTCATGCTCATTAGGAATTTCTCCTTCTAAAATGGCTTCTTTTATTGCTTCTTTAATAATGCCAATTTCTCGAGACGGCTTTAAATTAAAAGCAGCAATTATTTCTTCACCAGAAATTGGTGGTTGAAAATTTCTTACTTGGTCGCGTGCTTCTACTTCAATAATTTTCTCACGTACAATTTTAAAGTTGTTATGATACTTATTGAATTTTTTTGGGTTTTTAGTAGTGATGTCTGCTTCACAAAGTGTCATTAAGTCTTCAACATAATCGCCAGCATCAAAAACTAAACGGCGTACTGCAGAATCTGTTACCATATCCTGAGCGAGTACAATAGGACGTGAGCTCATAAATACCAATTTTTGAACAAACTTCATTTTATCATTTAAAGGCATTTTTAACCTTTTAAATAAATGATAGACCATTTTTGAACCTTCAAATTCATGAGCATGAAAGGTCCATCCAACTTTTTTGCTAAATTTTTTAGTAGGGGCTTTTCCAATATCATGTAATAAAGCTGCCCAACGTAACCATAGGTTATCAGTGTGCTTAGAAATGTTATCGACCACCTCTAACGTATGATAAAAATTGTCTTTATGGCGTTGTCCTTCAACTTCATCAATACCTTTTAAAGCAGTTAGTTCTGGTAAAATATATTGTAGTAATCCTGTTTGTTCTAAAAGTAAAAAGCCAATAGAAGGTGTTGTACTTTCTAAAATTTTATTAAGTTCAACAACTATACGTTCGTTAGTAATAATTTTTATCCGACTAGAATTTCTACTTATTGCATCTAAACTTTCTTTTTCAATTTCAAAGTTAAGTTGCGTTGCAAACCGAATAGCACGCATCATACGTAACGGGTCGTCACTATAGGTAATATCAGGGTCTAAAGGCGTTTTTATTGTCTTGTTTTCTAAGTCTTGTATGCCATTAAACGGATCTAGTAAATCGCCAAAATGGGACTCGTTTAAATTTAAAGCCAATGCATTAATAGTGAAATCTCTTCGGTTTTGGTCGTCTTCTAAAGTACCATTTTCTACAGCAGGGTTTCTGCTATTTTCATCATATGATTCTTTACGAGCTCCAACAAATTCAATTTCTATATCATTGTAAAGAAGCATAGCGGTACCGTAAGTTTTAAATACTTGTACTTTTGGTTTATTAGGTAAGTTTTTAGCAACTTGTTTTGCTAGCTTTATACCATCACCAATGGCTACAACATCTATATCTTTTGAATTATCTCGTTTTAAAATAAAATCGCGTACAAAACCACCAATAACATAACTGTCTAATTGTAATTCTTTAGCAGATTGAGATATGATTTTAAAAATGGGATTTTGTAAAGCTTCTTTGTAGTTCATTAGTGATGTTTGAGGTTTTACTCTCTAATAATCTTAACAATACCATTGTTACTCAATTTAATAATTGATGATGGTTTATTGCAGATTTTTTCGCGTTGCAAATTTACAACATAGTCTACACCTTTTAAAACCTCTGGCGCTATTTCTTTAAACGATTTTGGAGTAGGTTGACCACTTATATTGGCAGAGGTTGATACTATGGCACCGTTAAGTTTTCTAGAAAGTTGATAGCAAAATTCATCATCAGGAATTCTAATGGCTATAGTACCATCTTCTGCCATTAAATTTGATGCTAAATTTTGTGCATCGTCATAAATAATAGTTGTTGGTTTTTCAGAGATGCCAATAATACTAATAGCTGCTTCAGGTATGTTTTTTACATACTTTTTAAGCATTCTGTCATCTGTAACTAAGCATATAAGAGCTTTGTTATCTTCACGTTGTTTTAGCTCATAAATTTTTTTAACTGCTTCGGTATTTGTAGCATCGCATCCAATACCCCAAACTGTATCTGTTGGGTAGAGTATGAGTCCCCCTTCTTTTAAAATTTGTAAAGCTTTTTTTATTTCTGTTTGCATTGAAAAAATTAAAGAGACAAATTTACTATTAGTTTTTTACATTCTATAAAACTTTGTAGTTTTGTTAAAGCTAATAATTGTTATGTTTTTGGGGTATATGATTTATGATTAGACAAATAGAAGTTTTTATAAAAAGGAAAATAAGGCATGCTTTTAGGAGCATTTTTTGCAAAAAAGACATAAAACTTTTAAGAGATAAAAAATTCGTTATTATTTCTAATAACTGTTGGGGAGGAGCTTTGTATCAATGGTACAATAGACCTTATAATTCTCCTTTTATTGGTTTGTTTATATATGGACCTTGTTACCTGAGAATGCTTTCTAATTTTGAATATTATTTAAAACAAGAATTGAAGTTTGTACCTGTTTCTAAGTATCCGGATAGGATTAAAAATTATCCAGTTGCTTTACTAGATGATATTGAGATACATTTTACTCACTTTGATAATGAGCAAGAAGCTAATGATAAATGGAACCGTAGAAGAACTAGAATGTTAGCTGAAAAAAATCTAGATAATTATTTTTTTAAAATATGTGATAGAGAACGTGTTACAATAGATTGTATACAAGCGTTTCATAAATTACCATTTAAAAATAAAATTTCTTTTGCATTAGATAGTAATCCTGAATTGGAAAAAGAAAATCATATAAAAGTTTTTGAGTCGCATAAAAACAATAAAAAATTTGTACCCAATGGAAAAAAAATGTTTAAAATAACATTTATATATTTTAATCTTAATAAATGGTTAGCAAATTAAGTTTTTTAGAATTAAAACTTTGTAATATTGCAAAATGAAAAGTGTTTTTAATAACAAACAAAATGATTTACAGAAGAAATATCTAACTGAAATAATTCACAATTTTGATTCTATTGAAGGAGGAGTAGGGAAACGTAATGTTATCAAAATTGTTAATGTTGATGCTCTTGTGTTGAATATAAAAGCATTTAAAGTTCCAAATATAGTTAACCAGATAGTTTATAATTTTTTCAGGAAAAGTAAAGCGCAACGCTCTTATGAATATGCGGAAAAATTAATAAAAATGGATGTTGGAACTCCAAAACCTATAGCTTTTTTTGAGTTTAAAACACCTTTTCTTTTCAAAAAGAGTTTTTATATAAGTGAGCAATTAGATTGTGATTTTACTTATAGGGAGCTTACAACAGATTTTAATATACCTGATTACGAAAATATACTACGTGCTTTTACAAGATTTACTTTTAGTTTACACGAAAAGGGTATAAACTTTTTAGATCATTCTCCAGGAAACACTTTGATTAAAAAGAATGGTGATACGTATGATTTTTATTTAGTTGATTTGAATAGAATGAATTTTGGACTATTAACTTTTGAAACTAGAATTAAAAACTTCACAAGATTAACAATACATAAATCTATGGTAGAAGTTATGAGTGATGAATATGCTAAATGTTCTGGTGAAGATTATAATAAAATTTTCAATTTAATGTGGAATGAAACTGAAGCTTTTCAAGAGAAATTTCATAGAAAAAAGCGATTGAAAAAGAAACTAAAATTCTGGAAGTCTTAACTATTAAGTTTTTTTAATTCAACATAGCGGTAATAAACACCATAAGCACTTAAATAGCATAGTGTAAATCCTTCTTTTCCGTCAAATACTCCTAGTCTAATAAAATAATTGTAAATAAACTTATAGAAAGGTTTAAAATAGAAATGAAAGAAATTTGGTTTTACTCCTTTTTTGTGAATTTCTAATGCTTTAAGTGTAGCATAATGTTCCATTTTAGATTTGTAATGTGCTGCATTGTCAATAAAATAGTGTAACATTTTGCTTTTTAAAATTTTACTTTTCCCTTTAATTAATGGCATTTCATGAACAATTTTAGCCTCATTGTATTTTATGAATTGTTTTTGGAATAATCTATAAGTAGTATCCGTTTGAAAGCCACTAAACCGTATTCGTTTTTGATTAAAATAGAACTCACGTCTAAACATAAAACCAACAATATCGTTATGCGGTTTAGTAATTTCAGTAGTAATCTCTTTTTTTAAACTAGGTGTTAAACGTTCATCAGCATCTATAAATAAAACCCAATCATTAGAGGCTTGTTGTAGTGCAAAATTTCTTTGATCTGTGAAATTTTTAAATTCACGACAAATAGTTTTTACATTTTTATGACTTTTTAATTTTTCAATGGTCCCATCTGTACTAAATGAATCAATTACAATGATTTCATCTGTAAAACTTATGTTTTCTATAACTTCATCAATATGATTAACTTCATTATAAGTTATCATTAGAGCTGAAATTTTTGGGCTGGTGTTTTTCAAATTACTTTTAGATTTGGGTTCTAATTTTTATTAGGCCTTCCAAACTTGGAATGTATTTTTAATCTTCTTAAAAATGAAAGTTCTCTTTTTAAAGGAATTCCATTTGTGCTAATGTAGGATTTGACAGCTTCTACCATGCGTTCTGCAGATTTGCCATCGTTATATGGATGAAACTGTTTAACAATTATATCTCTAGATTTAGCAAAAGGGTCTTTAGTTAAATTCGTGTCTACTAATTCTATTAATTGATTATAATTATTAGAGTCTTCCCATTTGATATTTTCAGAAATACTATTAAATGTAATCACGGGTTTGTCTAATAAAATGAATTCATAAATTACTGATGACGTATCACTAATTAATATATCTGATATTAATAAAAACTTAATAATATTTTTTTCGTTTTGAAAAATGATATTTGGAACTTCATTGGCTAATTCTTTATAACGATTAATCCATTCTTGATCCATTAAAGGATGAAATTTTAATAGAATGATATAATCTAAATTTTTAGCAAGACTTTTAATTTGATTAATTAAAAATGGAGCAGAAGTTAGTTTTGGTGAAAACGTAGGTGCATAAAGAATAACTTTTTTAGCTTTATACTTGTCAAGTAATTCAGTTTTGTATGAATTGTACAAACTTTTATCTTGACCATAGATATCAAGCTTTGGCCAACCAGTTTCAATAACCTCAAAGTTTTTATGAATACTTTTTAAATCATTAAATCTATTTGTAAAATAAGGACCTTGTGTAAGATACAAATCGAAATAGTGGCGTATTCTAAAATGACCTTTTTTTTCGCCAGCTAGCCCATGAAAAACTTGAGTTTTTAACCCTCTTAAAAAATAAGGAACTTCATTGCCGGGAACAAAAATAGCATCACTATTATAATTTTCTAAATCTGATATTTTAGTGGTGTAATTATCTTTCTTGTAAGGGAAATCGTTTAAAATCTTTTCTTTAATAAACCAGATGTAATTATCGTTTTTACCTTCTAAAACTTTTTTTATAGGTTCTAGAATTGCAAAAGCATAATTATTCTGGCAGAAAAGAATTGCTTTCATTATAACAAGTTATTTGCATTTTCAAGATCTTCAATAAAGTCTATTTCCATACAATTGTATTTAGAAATATCTACTGCTTTTATTTTTAGGTTATCTTTTTCAATAGCCAATTCTAACCCTCTTTCAAAATAGTCATTAGCGTCACATTCTTCTAATCTTTCAATGAAATTTTGAATATCATTAGATGAAATAAAGTTAATTCCAACAGCTTCTCCTAGTCCGTTTTCTACTGTTTTTGATAATTCATCTATAAAACCTTCTTTTAAAGTATATTTTACTTCTTCATCTGCAACCTTACTGGTATTTACTGCCACAAATGATTGATTGTTTTTTATAAAAGGATTTAATATATCTAATATTTTTTCGTCAAAAACAACGTCGCCATTAAACCAAAGTACAGATTTATCTCTATTTTTTTTTAATACTTGTAATAGACTTTTAGACGTATTAGTTCTATCAAAAAAAGGATTGTAAACATAAGAAAGCTCAGGAAAGCGTTCCATAATTAAGTCTTTTTTAAATCCAACCACTACACTAATGTCGTCAATATTATATCTTGAAGCTATATTATCGGTTTGCATTTTCATTATGCTTTTTCCGTTTTTTAAAGGTGTTAAAGGTTTAGGGAAAGGATTACCTAGCCTAGAACCCATACCCGCAGCAAGAATGACAATTTTCATATTCTAAATGTATTACTTTATTTATAAAAAAAATAAAAAGAGAATTACTAGTTTCATTTACCATTGACTTGAAATAATGAAACTAGTAATAGTTATAAAGCTATTTAAAAAAAAAATTAAACAGCTACATCGTTTTCACGAAGCGCATCGTTAAGCGATGTTTTTTTATTGGTACTTTCTTTACGTTTGCCAATAATTAAAGCACAAGGCACTTGAAACTCTCCAGCAGCAAACTTTTTAGTATAACTTCCAGGAATAACTACAGAACGTGCAGGAACGCGACCTTTCATTTCTATAGGTTCGTCTCCAGTTACATCAATTATTTTGGTGCTCATTGTTAAAACAACGTTAGCACCTAAAACAGCTTCAGTTTCTACATGTACACCTTCTACAACGATACAACGAGAGCCAACAAAAACATTGTCTTCAATAATTACAGGAGCAGCTTGTAATGGCTCTAAAACACCACCAATACCAACACCACCAGATAAGTGTACATTTTTACCAATTTGAGCACAACTACCAACAGTAGCCCAAGTATCAACCATAGTACCTTCATCTACATAAGCGCCAATATTTACATAACTTGGCATTAATATTGTTCCTGGAGAAATATAAGCACCATGTCTTGCTACTGCATGTGGTACTACTCTAATACCTTTTTCTTTATAACCTGTTTTTAATGGAATTTTATCGTGGAATTCAAAAGGGCCAACCTCTATGGTTTCCATAGTTTGAATTGGGAAATATAACACAACACCTTTTTTTACCCATTCATTTACTTGCCAACCATCACTAGTTGGTTCAGCAACTCTTAGTTCACCTTTATCTAGTAAATCAACCACTTTACGTATGGCAGTAGTAGTTTTTTCTTCTTTTAAAAGTTCTCGGTTTTCCCAAGCTTTTTCTATAATATCTCTTAATTCAGTCATTTGTAATTTAATTTTTGACAAATATAATAGGTATCATTTAAAAACAGGAATGAAATAGGCATAATAATATGATAGTTTATCTGCAGAACATGATTAATTATTTCTTGTTTTTTATAGTGTTAAAGAAGCTCTTTATCTTTTTATCTACTGAGGTTAAGGATGAAATGTAAATAAATCTGTCTTTTATCGAATAAATAAGCGTTTAAACTGTTTGTCGGTAAAAATTAGTAACTCCACTACTAAACGAAAATTAAAAGTGTTACAACTAATTTTTTGTGTGTAACCCTTAGTCTGGATATATATTTGGACTATCAAACAATGATAAACAGAATGAAAACAAATTTATACATATTATTAATTTTATTACTTTCTTTTTCTTTTGGAAATGCACAAAGCACTTCTGAAGTTGTAAAAGTTGAGACTAATGATACTGTATCTGTTTCTAATAATGATAACAAAGTTATTGTAACTGTTGAAGAATCAACTGATGTAGTAAATGAAAAAGAAGTATTATTAATTGATGCTTCTGAGTTAAAAAAATCTGTAGCACGTAGTAGTAGTGATATTAGAATTTACTTAAACAGAGAAAGAAAAGTTGATAACTTAAAATTAGTATTCCCTAAAATTAATAAAGCTATTAAGGCTTAATTAAAAAAAAATCATATTCAAATATTAATATCCAAGGTTAAACTATTGAAGAAAGGCTGTCTTAAAAGACGGTCTTTTTTATTTTAATACATTATTTTTGCATAAATTTTATATATGGCTCGCATTTTAGCAATAGATTACGGTTTAAAAAGAACAGGAATAGCTGTAACAGATGAGCTACAAATTATAGCTTCTGGCCTTACAACTGTAAATACTAAAGAATTATTAGTTTTTTTAAAAGACTATACTAGTAAAGAACAGGTAGAATTGTTTTTGGTAGGAGAGCCTAAACAAATGGATAATACAGCATCAGAGAGTGAGTCATTAATTTTGCCTTTTCTGGTTAAGTTAGAAAAGCAATTTCCTAATATACCTATGCAAAGAGTAGATGAGCGTTTTACTTCTAAAATGGCTTTTCAAACGATGATTGATAGTGGTTTGAAAAAAAATCAGCGTAAAAACAAAGCGCTTGTAGATGAGATTAGTGCAACGCTTATTCTTCAAAGTTATTTATATTCAAAATAGCTAAAAACTTAAAAAGTATATTTTAGTCATAAATACAGTTTCTAAATATTGTATTTTTGCAATTGATAACACATACCCTAATAATGATTTTACCAATAATAGCATACGGAGACCCCGTTTTAAAAAAGAAAGCAGAAGATATTACTAAAGATTATCCTAAACTCGATGAACTTTTAACTAATATGTTCGAAACCATGTACAATGCTTTTGGTGTTGGTTTGGCAGCACCTCAAATAGGCTTGCCAATACGTTTGTTTTTAGTAGATACAAATCCTTTTTCTGAAGATGAAGATTTATCTGAAGAAGAGCAAAATAACTTAAAAGATTTTAAACGTGTTTTTATAAATGCAAAAATAACCAAAGAAGAAGGTGATGAATGGGCTTTTAATGAAGGTTGCTTAAGTATTCCTGATGTTAGAGAAGATGTATTTAGACAACCAAAAATAACCATTGAATATCTTGATGAAAATTTTAAGCAACATACTGAAACTTTTGATGGTTTAAGAGCAAGAGTTATTCAACATGAGTACGATCATATTGAAGGTGTTTTATTTACAGATAAACTTTCCACTTTAAAAAAGCGTTTAATAAAAGGTAGGTTGAGTAATATTTCAAAAGGGAAAATAAATGTAGATTATAGAATGCGTTTCCCTGCTCAAAAAAAGAGAAGATAATATTTGCAAGACATCAATAAACAGATGATATTTGCGCCTTTCAATAAAAAATAATTTATGAGTTTAGATAAGATATTAGCAATAGGAGGAAAACCTGGATTATACAAATTAGTAACTCAAACCCGAGGTGGTTTTGTAGCAGAATCATTAATAGATAAAAAACGTATATCTATAAGCGTAAGACAAAATGTTAGTGTTTTAAGCGAAATTGCTATTTATACCTTAACAGAAGAAGTGCCATTAAAACAAGTTCTTGAAACTATTAAAGAAAAGGAAAACGGACAACCAACATCTGTTAAACCTAAAGATGGTAAAGACAAATTAGAAGAGTATTTCTTTGGTATTTTACCAGAATATGATGAAGATAGAGTATATGCAAGTGATATTAAAAAGGTTATACAATGGTATAATTTACTGCAACAACATAATTTGTTAGACGGTATTCAAGAGGAGCAAGAAGTTGTTTCTGATGAAGAAGAATAAAATAGAATGATTTTATATTAAAGAGCCTCCTAAATAAGGAGGCTTTTTTTATGCTTTTTTGTAAGCTTTAGGTACTCTTTCCGACTTTTAAAAAGCTAATTAAACAATAGTTTAACAATATGAAATCAATTTGGTTTTTTGATGATGTAAATCTTTTTAGAAAACTATGCCCGCATAAATTTAAGGCTTATAAAACAGATCATAGTTTTGATGCCTATAAAAAGAAAGACTACATATATTTTGAAGAAGATAGTTCTAATAAGGTCTATTTAATAGAACGAGGTAAGGTAAAGATTGGTTATTATAGTGAAGATGGGGAAGAAGTTGTTAAAGCAATTTTAACCCGTGGAGAACTCTTTGGAGAAACGGCTATTCTTGGTGAAACAAAACGTGAAGAATTTGCACAATCTATTGATAATTGTACAAATATATGTCCTATAAGTATTGATACTATGCATGGTTTGATGAGAGATAATCAAGCATTTAGTTTTAAAATATATAAAATAATTGGGTTTAAATTAAAAAAATTAGAGAGACGTTTGCAGTTGTTATTGTTTAAGGATACAAAAGCACGTCTTCTTGATTTTTTAGAAGACTTATGTGAAGATTATGGTTATGACTGTAAAAAAAACAGGAGACAAAGTAATCCCACACCCTTATACTCAGAAAGACATTGCATGTTTAATAGGAACTTCAAGGCCTACATTAAACATTCTATTAAATGAACTAAAAGAGGAAAAAGTGATTGAGTTTTCTAGAAAAGAAATAAGAATTTATAAAAATATTGCTTAGTGTTAGATAGCTAACATTTTATATAAGTATCTAACTATACTTTTGAAGTATAAATAACTTTAAAAATAATAGTGATGATAAAAAAAATGTTTTTTGCAATTTTAGCAACAGGAATTTTAGTAACATCTTGCGACAAGAATAATGAAGGTATGGCAAGTACCTCTGAATTGACCTTGAATTTATCAGGTTTAGAAGCATTAGGAGATGATTATGTTTATGAAGGGTGGATTATTGTAAATGGAGCACCAGTTTCTACAGGCACTTTTTCTTCAGTAACATTTCCGCAATCTTTTACAGTTGATGCTGATGAATTAGCAAATGCTACAAAATTTGTACTTTCTATTGAACCTGCTGTGGATTCAGATCCAGATCCAGCAGCTACTAAGATTTTAGCTGGCGATTTTTCAGGAGACCAAGCAAGTGTTAGTTCTAACGGAATTGTAGCAGACTTTGATGCTAGTTCTGGTAAGTATATTTTAGCAACTCCTACTAATGGTTCAAATAATGATGAGCGAAGTGGTGTATGGTTTTTAGACCTTTCAAGTGGATCGCCAGCAGTTGGTTTAGATTTACCCGTTTTACCTAACGGATGGAAATATGAAGGTTGGTCTGTAATTAACGGTATACCTTTAAGTTCTGGTACATTTACAAATGTTGATGATTTTGATGACAACGCAGCAACAACATTATTTAAAGGTGATTTAGGAGATGGTCCTGCATTTCCAGGAGAAGATTATCTTCAAAATGCACCATCAGGATTAACTTTTCCAACAGATTTAAGAGGAGCAACCATTGTTGTTTCGGTAGAGCCATATCCAGATAATAGTTCAGCACCATTTACATTAAAACCTTTAGCTCATGTTGTACCATCAGATGCAGTAGATCATGTTACTTTAACAATGGGTACAGGGCCCGTTGTAAGTTTGTCAGGAAATGTTATGAGATAAAATAATCAGATAATTTGTTTTGTTAGATAAAAAGCATAGTTTCGATATAGATATTATGCTTTTTTTATTTAAAATTAAAAATGAACTAATGAAAATTACAAAACAAAAAAGAAACAATATTATATTTTTAATAGTTATAGCCTTGTTCATTTTTCCGCAATCACGCCAGCCTATTCAAGTGTTTTTGCAAAAAGGGTTAGCTTTAATCAAATCTGTAACTGTTAACAACGAAAAATTAACTAAGATTGATAGTTATAATTGGAATTTAATAGATGAAAATAATAACATTTATAATTTTGAAGAAGCAAAAGGAAAAGTGGTTTTTATAAATTTTTGGGCAACTTGGTGTCCCCCATGTATTGCTGAAATGCCAAGTATTCAGAAATTATATGAAGATTATAATACCAAAGTAGAATTTATTTTTATAACTAACGATTATTATAGCGAAATTAATCCGTTTTTAAAGAAAAATAATTACACTTTTAAAGTGTTTAGGCCACATGAGGCATATCCAGAATTTTTTAATATTTCTTCTATTCCTAGAACATTTTTAATAGATAAAGAAGGTAATGTGGTTATAGATAAAAACGGAGCTGCAAATTGGAATAGTGAAAAAGTAAGAAAGACTATTGATAGTTTGTTGAATTAGTCAATAACTGTAATTAGTTTTGTCTTAAATAGTAAAAAAAGAATAGGTATGAAAATAGTAGTTTTAGATGGTTATACTTTAAACCCAGGAGATCTTAGCTGGGACACTTTAAAACAGCAAGGTGATTTGTTAGTTTATGACAGAACGCCATTTGATTTAGAAGAGATTATAAAAAGAATTGGTGATGCCGATATTGTTTATACCAACAAAACGCTTCTTCCAAAAGAAGTGATAACTAGGGTTTCAAATTTAAAATATATTGGTGTTTTAGCTACAGGCTATAATGTTGTAGATGTTCTAGCTGCAAAAGAAAAAGGAATTATAGTTACTAATGTTCCTGCATATAGTACTATTTCTGTTGCTCAGTTTACAATGGCTTTATTGTTAGAAATGTGTCATCATGTAGGAGATCATAATAATGCCGTGAAAAGCGGTAAATGGACAAAATCTTTAGATTTTTCTTTTTGGGATTCCCCTTTGGTTGAACTTCAAGGAAAAACAATGGGTATTATTGGCTTTGGTAGTATTGGGCAAGCTACTGCTAAAGTGGCACAAGCATTTGGTTTAAATATTTTATTTAATAATAGAAGTAAGAAACCAGAATTAGAATCTGATACCTGTAAACAGGTTGAGTTGGATACATTGTTTTCTAAATCAGATATTATAAGTTTACACTGCCCACTTTTTAAGAGTACTGAAGGTATCATTAATTCTAATAATATTATGAAAATGAAAGATGGTGTAATGATTATTAATACAGCGAGAGGTGGTTTAGTGGTTGAGCAAGATTTAGCAGATGCTTTAAATTCAGGAAAAGTTTCTGCAGCGGCTGTTGATGTGGTTTCAGAAGAACCTATTAAAGCTGAGAATCCATTATTAAACGCCAAAAACTGTATTATAACACCGCATATAGCATGGGCGCCTAAAGAAGCACGAACAAGATTAATGAATATTACAGTTAAAAATTTGGAGGCTTATTTAAACGGAAGTCCTATAAATGTTGTAAATGCTTAAGATTTCGTTTTTGAATTCTGTATTAAATTAATAATAAATAGATTTAGAAGAATAAGTGTAAACGCATAAACGGTATCTTCAATTGGAATGGTAAATAATCTGATGTTTAAATTTTCAGAATTGTTATACCAAACAACTTCATTTTCTATAAAGCTTCCTGTTAGTATACCGTTAACTATAAAAAAAGGAATCAGCATTATTAAAAAGGTGAGAAAAAAAGATCTTAAAAGTTCTGGGTTTTTAGTAATAACTATAGCTGTTAATAGGGCTGCTAAAATAAAATTCACAAAAGTGTACCATTTATCATAATGGGATATTGAAATTATTAAAAATGCCAGAAGCAATAAATAAGAAATTGTTTTAGAAGTAGCTCTAGGTAATTTTAAATTAGGAAAATAATGAAGTATTGAATAATGTGTAAATACGCATGCATACGGAATGCAAATAAAAAATAACCATTCTTCTAGAGGTAAGTTTAAAATTTTTATATCTAAAAAGTAGGTTGAATTAAAGCCCCAAATGCCTTTAATTGTAAAAATAACATCCCATGGAATAAAAATAAGCATGCTTATGACAATGCTTAAAAATAATGGTTTCCAATAATTGTAGAATTTTAATTTAGGGTGAAAACTAAAAAGAAACGGGATAGATAATGAACCTAAATTTAATAGAAGGTATAAATAATCCATCTACTATTTTTTTAAATATTTAAAAGGAACAAATAGCATCCCAAAACATTCTCCGTCTTTCTTTCCTATATGTTTATGGTGCATTTTATGAGCGCGTCTTACACCTTTTGCATACCAATTATTAGCGTTTCTAAATAATTTGAAACGTTGGTGTATAAATATATCATGAACTAGAAAATATGATAAACCATAGGCGAAAATTCCTAAGCCTATAGGTAAACCTTGCCAAAAACTAGTGTGTTTCCAAAGTAAGAAGAAACCAATGCTAACTACAGCATAAAAAATAAAGAAGGTATCGTTACGTTCAAACCAACTATCGTGGTCCTTTTTATGATGGTCTTTGTGTAAACTCCATAAAAAACCATGCATAACATATTTATGTGTAAACCACGCCATAAATTCCATAAAGCAATAGGTAGCCAAAAAAACAAATATCCAAAGTAAAGTTTCCATGATTTAAATTTACATTAAATTTAATTGGTATTTTACATAACTACGCATTAAGAGTTCTATTTTTTTAGGATTAGAAACTCGTATTCTTGTATTTTTAATTTTCAACGCAGGCGTTTTTTTTAGTTTCTTTAAAAGTTGCCTATAATAACGATATGCCATAAATACGCCAAATTTAGCTTCAATAGGTAGCTTTTTTATACCGCTTAACCCTTTTTTAAAATCCTGTTCAATATCATCAATAATTTGCTGTTTTGATGTTTCGTCTAAGTTTTTTAAATCTGTATTAGGGAAATAGGTTCTATTTAAACCTTCAAAATCTGCTTTTAAGTCTCTTAAAAAGTTGACTTTTTGAAATGCAGATCCTAAAGCCATAGCTGTATCCTTTAAAATTTCATACCTTTCATCATCTCCTTTAACAAATACTTTTAAGCACATCAATCCAACTACATCTGCAGAACCATATATGTAGTCTTTGTACTCTTCATCAGTTAAATAATCTGTTTTATGTAAATCTAACCGCATACTTTTCATAAATGCATCAACCAAATTTTTATCAATATTATTTTTATGAAACGTGTATTGAAACGAGTTTAAAATAGGGTTTAAACTTATCTTATCTTTTAAAGCGCTTTCTAAATCATCAGTAAATTTATTGAATAGCATTTCTTTATCATAATCATGAAAAGAATCTACAATCTCATCAGCAAAACGTACAAAACCGTAAATATTATAAATATCTTCTCTAATAGTTTTATATAACATTTTAGTAGCAAGTGAAAAAGACGTGCTATATGTTTTAGTAACAAGCTTACTACAATTATAAGAAACCGTATCAAATATTGCTTTCATGCTATTTATGGTATTTAGTTATTAAATCGGCTGCAAGTTTACCAGAAATTAAAGATGGTGGTACACCTGGTCCTGGAACTGTTAATTGACCAGTAAAAAATAGGTTTTTTACTTTTTTACTTTTCAATTTAGGTCTTAAAAAAGCTGTTTGTGTTAAGGTATTTGCCATTCCATAAGCATTTCCTTTGTAGGAGTTGTAATCTTTTATAAAATCGTTTATACAAAAGCTTTCTTTAAATATAATACTTTCTTTTACTCTTTGAGATGTTAAGTTTTCAAAACGATGTATAATTTTATTAAAATATGTTTCTCTTAATTCTAGAGTGTCTTTTAAACCTGGAGCTAGTGGAATTAAGAAAATGCCAGCTTCTTTTCCCTCTGGAGCTACGCTATTATCTGTTTTACTAGGGAAACTTGCATAAAATAATGGGTTTTCTGGCCATTTCGGATTATCATAAATTTCTTCTGCATGTACATCAAAATCTACATCAAAGAATAAGGTGTGATGATTTACATTTTTTAGCTTTTTATCAAACCCAACATAGAATAGTAAAGATGATGGGGCGAATGTTTTTTTATTCCAATAGCTTTCAGAATATTGTCTGAATGGCTTTTCTATAAGCGTTTCTGTATGATGATAATCGGCACCACTAAGTACCACATCAGATTTATATTCTTTTCCGTTAGCTATAATTCCTTTTGAAACACCATTCTCAACAATTATTTTTTCTATAGTTTCTTCTGTTCTTATTTTTACACCTAATTCTTTTGCTAACTGTTCTATAGCTAGAATAACTTGATACATCCCTTTTTTAGGGTGAAATGTGCCAAGACCAAAATCGGCATAATTCATAAAACTATAAAAAGAAGGTGTATCGCTTGGTTTAGCACCTAAAAACAATACAGGGAACTCTAAAATTTTAGAGAGCCTTTTGTTTTTAAATTCCTTATTGACATCTTTTTTAATGTTGCCAAAGAACTGATTTAACTTTTTTAAAGTTGTGAGAGTCACTAGTTCTAATGGAGATACACCGGGGTTATATACTAAATCTTTAATTGCAATGTTATAATTACTTTTAGCTTGAGCTATAAATTGAATTAATTTTTTAGAACTACCTGGTTCTTCTTTTTCAAAAGCAATTTTTATTTTATCTAAGGTATCTTCTATGGTTATAGAGTCTTCTTTTCCAAAATAAACGCTGTAAGCAGGGTTTAACTTTTCTAATTGATAATAGTCTGATGGTTTTTTATTGAAGTCATTAAAAAAACGTTCAAAAACGTCAGGCATCCAATACCATGTTGGTCCAATATCAAAAGTGAATCCTTCTTTTATTAGTTGTCTAGCACGACCGCCAATAGTTTTGTTTTTTTCAAAAACAGTAACGTCGTATCCGGCTTTAGCTAAGTAGCAAGAAGCAGCTAATGAAGAGAAACCAGATCCAATTATATGTATAGTTTTTTCCATATTGTTTAACAAATATAATTAAAAGTTAAACAATAAAAAATATATTTATAACTCTTTTACTAAATTTTCTATTGAAGTGAACGTTTTAACCTTTTTTGGTAAATTAGATATTTCTACATCAATTAGTTTAGGTCCTAAAAGAATTAAGTTGCTGTTTTCTTTTTTAAGTAATAAATCGTTGAATTTATTTATATAATCGGGAATGCTACTTACTTCTGGGTATACTGTAAAATATGAGATAAATGTAATTTCATTGAAAAAATCGAGCAAATCTGTTAAGCTTTCCATAGGTACACTTTCTCCAAGAAAAATAGTATGGTAGCCTTTACTTCTTAGTTGGTAGTTTACAAACAACAGACCAATATCATGAATTTCGCTATCTGGTAAGAAAAGTACATAGGATTTAGAAACGGGTTTTGGTTCTAAACTCTGAAGTTTTTCAATATTTAAAAGAATTTTTTGTTTAATGTGAACAGATAAAAAGTGTTCGTGTGCAGGTGTTATGGTGTTTGTTTGCCATAAAAGGCCTATTTCGTTTAAAAGCGGTAAGAAAACAGAATAAAATATTTCGCTAAATGTTTTGTTTTCAATTAAGTTGTTATATGTGTTGTAAAATAAAACTTGATCAAAATTAATCATAGCCATTTTTAAAGCATTAATGGCATGGTCTTCTATTTTAGCTCTTGAAGCTATTTCTCTAACCTTAGCAGGAATTTCATCTTCATTAAGACTTGCTATTTTAGATATTTTAAGTCCGTTATTGTTTAAATAGGAAATATTTAAAAGTTTCTGAAAACTTGTAATGCTATAGTTTCGTATGTTAGTTTCAGATCTATTAGGGCTAAGTAAATTATAGCGTTTCTCCCAAATTCTTATAGTATGAGCTTTAATACCAGTAAGGTTTTCTAAATCTTTAATACTAAAATTAGTTTGAATACTGTTCATTTTTTATGTATTTTCTTTAAACAAAAATAAAGTAATTAATTTAATATACTAGAAAAAGCTTTTTATTATTTTTTGTTTTTTGTGAATTATTGTAGGGAAAATACGTGAATTAGAAGGTTTTAAAGTGCGCACGAGAAGATTCGAACTTCCACATCCTAAACGGATACTGGCCCCTCAAGCCAGCGCGTCTACCAATTCCGCCACGTGCGCATTAAATGAAGGCTGCAAAAATAGGGAAAGTTATGCAGATATACTTAACTTTTTTTAGCTATCCGATTAAAGGGCGGATATTCGTAATAGTATAGATTTTATAAAACTTTAGTGTTTTCTGTTAGGGGTAAACAGTACTTATTAACTCTGAGTTAATATAGAGTGTAACCTTGAATTAAAAATTAAAATTGTTTTTTTATGAAAGCGTCAAATGATCCTTTAGAAAAAGGTAAAATAATTACAGATATTTTAAAGCTTTCTAATAGTGATATTCAAAAATTAGTTAGTAATTTAGAGGAGTGTCGAGTAGAATTAACACTTCAAAACAAAATGCTTAAAGAGAGTGAAGAAATATATAGATGGTTATATGAATCTAACCCAATGCCAATGGTTATTTATGATACAGATACATTAGAATTTATATCAGTAAATAATGCTGTTGTTGAAAAGTATGGTTATACAGAAGAGGAGTTTTATAATATGACTATTTTAGATATTAGGCCTGATTCTGAAAAAGAGAAGACTATACAGTCTGTAAAAGCAATTGATAATGGTTTAACAAACGCAGGTGTATTTATTCATCAAAAGAAAAATGGAGAACTTATAGAGGTTGAAATTATTAGGCAAAGATTTCTTTTAGAGGAAAAAAATGCAACTTTAGTTTTAGTTAATGATGTTACAGTGCAAAAACAAATAGAGAGAGAGAAGAATGAATTACAAGAGCAGTTTATTTCGACCATAGATGGTGCCTCTGAAGGTTTTGTGTCTTTTGATGTTAATTGGGTTTATAATTATGTAAATCATATTGCAGCAGATATGATTGGTAGGAAAGTAGAAGATTTATTAGGTAAGCATATTTGGACAGAATTTCCAGAAACTATAGATAAACCCTTATACGATAATTTTATTAAAGCTATGGAAACACAAGAAAAAATTGTGTATAACGATTATTTTGCTCCTTGGGATAAATGGATTGAGAATAGATTAGTTCCTTCTAAAAAAGGACTTTTTGTGTTTTTTAAAGATATTACAGAAAAAAGGGAATTAGATTTGAAATTGAAAAATTATAATGATAATTTAGAGGAACTTGTAAAAGAACGAACCAAAGAAATTCAAGAAAAAAATGAGATGCTTGAAAAAATGAATAAATTGTTTGTAGGCAGAGAGTTGCGTATGAAAGAACTTAAAGAAGAACTAAAAAAACTAAAAGAAAAGTATAAAGATTAGGGAGTATAACTCTTAAATTCTAATTAAAATAATAAAGTAACTATGAAAAATATAGTGCCATCCTTACTTAGGTTTTTTAAAATTAAAAAATTAAGTATTTTTCAATTTACTTTAATTGTTATAATAGGATCCTCTGTTTTATCAATAATAATAATTTCTCTTGAATGGGGGATTTCTGAAAAAATTCATAATAAAGAAGAAATTAAACGAATTAAGGAAGAAGCTATATTGTATCAAGAAGAGAAGCTTAAACAAGAAGTTTTTAGTCTTATTTCGTATTTACAATTCATTCAAAAAGATTCTATTCAATATTCTCAATTAGAAATTAAAGATAAGGCATTGCGTTATTTTGAAAGTATTCGTTTTGGTAATGATGGTTATGTTTTTGTAAATACTTATACGGGTGATGCATTGCTTTTTAATGGAAAAAAACTCGAGAATCCAAAAAAAATGCTAGACCTAAAATATCCTACTAGTATTAATTTTTATGAAACTCAAATGAGTTTGGCAAAAAAAGTAGAAGGAGGTGCTTTTCAATATAATTTTAAAAAATTAACAGGAGGTGATAAGTTGTTTCCTAAGATGTCTTATGTTATAGGGTATGATAAGTGGGGCTGGATTATTGGGGCTGGAGATTATTTAGATAATCTTGATAGTAAAATTGCAATAAAAGAAAAGGAATTAAAGAGCAAATTACGACAAGATATGTTTATGGTTGTTAATTCTTTTGTTATTATTTTTCTGTTGTTTATACTATCGTCAACACTTGCTGCCAAATTTATTCAAAAACAGTTCAATAAATTTGTTAATGTTATTAAAAAACAGTCATTTAATGAAAAAAGGAAAGTTTCTTTAGATCAAATTTATATTAAAGATTTAGAGGTTATTGGTAAAGAAATTTTAGAATCGAATGAACTTGTTAAACAATTTGGAGACATCATTGACGAATCTAATAACGAGGTTTATATTTTCCTAAAAGATGACTTACAATTTATTTATGTAAATAAGGGGGTGGAACAGAATAGTGGTTATTCTTTTGAAGAATTGGTAAATATGAATTTTCAAGATATTATACTTGATTTTAATAATAAACAATTTTCGGCATCTCTTGAAAACCTAAGTAAAACCGAAAGCATTCAATTTGAAGCTGTTCATAAACGAAAAAATAATAGTATGTATCCTGTTAAGGTTCAGCTTACAAAATCGTTTTTAAATAATAAGGAAGTGTTTATAGCTTTTGTTTACGATATAACTGAGCAGAAAAAAATAGAACAAGAGCTTCTAAATAGTAAAAACTATGTGCAAACCATATTCGATTCTTCTGCAGAGGCAATTTTTATTCATGATGCCGTAACGGGGGAAATTTTAGATGCTAATAAACAAATGTGCATTATGTATGGTTATGATAAAAGTGAGGTTATTGGACAAACTGTAGGTGTCTTTAGTTCAAATAAAGATCCTTACACATCAAAAAAAGCTATGGAGTGGATAATGAAGGCAAAAGCTGAAGGTAAGCAAACTTTTGAGTGGGTAAATAAACACAAAAAAGGGCATTTGTTTTGGTGTGAAGTGAGTATAGTATATGTGAAAATAGGAAAAGCTTATTGTTCTTTAGCAACCGTTAGAAATATAAATGAGCGTAAAGCAATAGAGCAAGAACTAGAGAAATATCGTTTTCAGTTAGAAGACATTGTAAAAGAGAGAACACAGCAACTAGAAGATAAAAATAAGTCTTTAGAGCAAGTAAATAGCATATTTGTAGGTAGAGAATTAAAAATGGTTGAATTAAAAGAGGAAATAAAACAATTAAAAAAACAATTAAAGTAAAAGTAAATCAAATAAAAATATTAAATTTAAATAAGTAATTCTCAATTGCTTTATGATAGACCTTGATTACGATCAAATTTTAATTCTTTTGTTTCAATGTTTAATTGTAGCAACGTTACTTTTAGGCTTGTTTAAATTGCGCTCAATATTTGGTTTAGGTGTATTGTTTACGGCTTTAGGTGTCTTTCAATATATGCAAGTATTCCTAACAAGTTCCATATATTTTCAAGTAGCGCCAGATATTTTTGTTTCACCAGGAAATATCTTGTTTGCAGGTAGTTTGTTTGCCATATTGCTTATTTATATTCGCGAAGATGCTTTAGAAGCTCGTAAGGTAATTTATGCTATTGTTGCTGCAAATTTTGTGTTATCATTAATGCAATACGTTATAAGTTTTGGTATAGAGAAAGAAGGTGTTTTAAATATTTATAATTTACCTCGAAAATTCTTTGCACAACAAACACGTGTTTTAGTCGTAGGAAACATATTGTTGTTTTTTGATGCTTTTATTGTAATATTCATTTTTGAAAAAGTGTCTAAATATATTTCTAATCTCTTTTTTCAAATCTTTTTTTCAATTGTAATTGTCTTAAGTTTTGATTCGTTGTTTTTTTCTATAGGCGTTTTTTGGGAATCAGATCAATTTTTAATACCAGGCGTGATTTCTAAAATTTCTGCAGCTTTAGTTTATGCCGTTTTATTTACATTATATCTAATTTATATAGATAAAGTACCAGTGGAAGGTGATTCGGATTCTTTTAAAGATATCTTTTATAAGCTTACCTATAGGCAAAAATTTGAAAAAGTATCAAAAGAAAGGGATATTCAAGAAATAAAATTGCAAAGTACTGAAGACCGAATGAAAACTTATTTTGATGAAGCTCCATTGGGTGTTAGTATAGTAAATTCTTTAACAGGTGATGTTTATGAGATTAATCAGAAATTTTTAGAAATTATAGGTAGGAGTAAAGATGAAATTTCTGCAATAAATTGGAAACATATTACACATCCTGATGATATGCAGGAGAATTTAGATCATATGGTTAAAATTCAGAAAGGAGAAAGTACTGGGTTTTCTATGGATAAGAGATATGTTAAGCCAGATCAGACCAATGTTTGGGTAAGTTTAACTGTAGCGGCATTAAAGGTTAAAGATAAGGCGAAACCAATGCATTTAAGCATGGTTCAAGATATTACAAAACAAAAAAGAACTCAAGAAAAAATTATTGAAGAAAAAAATAAGACAAAAAAATACCTTGATGTAGCAGGAGTTATACTATTAAGTTTAGACGCTTCTGGTAAAGTGCGGCTTATAAATCCAAAAGGATGCAAGGTTTTAGGGTATGAAGAAAAGGAAATAATTGGAAAAAATTGGTTTGATAATTATCTTCCAGAAGACCAAAGAAGTGAAGTTAAAAGTGTATTTGAAAAAAATTTTAATAAAGAAAGAGTATCTGCTAAACAATACGAAAATAAGATTTTAACCAAATCAGGAGAAGAGAAGGTAATAGCATGGAAAAACGAAATGATTACAGATACTGAAGGAACTATAGTGGCAATATTAAGTTCTGGTGAAGATGTTACTGAAAAGAAAAAAGCAGAAGAAGAACTAAAAAAACACCAAGAACATTTAGAAGAACTTGTTAAAGAACGTACGCATGCATTATCTAATAGTCAGCAAGCTTTATTAAATTTAGTAGACGATTTAAATGAACAGTCCTTGAAAATTGAAGGTGTAAATAAGCAATTAGCTATTAAAAATGACGAGTTAGAATCGTTTTCGTATTCGGTTTCTCATGATCTTCGCGCACCACTTCGACATATAGATGGTTTTTCTAATCTTTTGCATAAAAGTTTAAAAGGTAAGCTTAATGAAAAGGAAGAGAATTATTTTAAAAACATTGTTGGTTCTTCTTCAAAAATGAATGAATTAATTGATGGGTTGCTAATTTATTCTAGAATGGGAAGGTCAGAATTAAAGAAAACAACTATTAATATGAAGACGTTAGTTGATGATGTTATACAGACCTTTGTTTTCGATATAAAAAAAAATGAGATTACAATTATTGTTGATGATATGCCTAATGCTTCAGTTGATGTGTTTCTTATGAAACAAGTATGGGAAAATCTAATATCTAATGCTGTTAAATTTAGTAGTAAAACAAAAACTCCTAAAATTCATATTGGATATAATAAGGATGTAGATGGAGCTGATATATACTATGTAAAAGATAATGGAGTAGGTTTTGATCAAAAATATGTAGGAAAGGTTTTTGGTGTTTTTCAACGTTTGCATAGTGTTAACGAATTTTCAGGTACAGGAATAGGTTTGGCAACAGCAAAGCGTATTATTTTGAAACATCAAGGTGAAATTTGGGCAGAAGGAACCGATAAAGGGGCTTCATTCTTTTTTAAATTGCCTATATAGGTCAAAAAGGGTATATTAGTAGAAGGTAATTAATTGTATTAAAAATATGACAGCTTTAAAAAGAATACTTTTAGCGGAAGACGATCAAAAAGATATAGAATTAACGTTAGCGGCTCTTGAAGAAATTAATATAGCTAATAAGGTTGATGTAGTAAATAATGGTGAAGAAGCTCTAGATTATCTTTTTAAGAGAGGTAAATTTATAGATAGAACAACTTGTACACCTGCGGTTGTATTGTTAGACTTAAAAATGCCAAAAGTTGATGGGTTGGAAGTACTTAAACAAATAAGGGAGAGTGAAGATTTTAAAAATATTCCAGTGGTTATTTTAACATCGTCTAAAATGGAAAGCGATCTTATAGAGAGTTATAGGCTTGGAACTAATGCGTTTGTAATTAAACCTGTAGAATTTGAAGAGTTTATAAAAGCTATTAAGCGCGTAGGAGCATTTTGGGGGATTCTTAATGTTGTACCTTAAAAAAAAGAAATGAGTCAATTAAAAATACTAATACTAGAAGATAATAGTTTAGATGCGGAACTTATAAAAGAAGAATTAAAAGCGCATCAATTTAATTTTATTTCGAAACTTGTAGAAACAAAAAAAGGTTTTTTAAGTGCTTTAGAAGACTTTTGTCCAGATATTATTCTTTCAGATTATAATTTGCCGCAATTTACTGGGCTTGATGCTTTAGATATTGCAATTAATCAAGTGTCTAATACTCCTTTTATTCTTGTTACTGGTCATCTTTCCGAAGAAATAGCGGCAGATGCCATTAAAAGTGGAGCGTGGGATTATGTTTTAAAAACAAACTTGTTAAGATTAAAGTCAGCCATAGAAAATGCTATTAAGTTACAAAAGGAACGAGAGAATATTATTCGTATAAAAAAAGACCTTGTAAAGTTAATGACAGCTGTAGAGCAAAGTGCAAACAGTATTGTTATTACAGATGTAGATGGTAAGATAGAATATACAAACGTTAAATTCACTACAATATCAGGGTATTCAGCCGAAGAAGTATTGGGGCAAAGCCCAAGAATTTTAAAATCAGGAACTCAATCTCAAGAGTTTTACACTGAAATGTGGAGAACTATTTCGTCCGGAGGGATTTGGAGTAGTGAATTTAGAAATAAATCTAAAAATGGAGATTTATATTGGGAACACGTAACTATCACACCAATTAAAGATAAAGACGGAACTATAGTAAATTATTTGGCAGTGAAAGAAGATGTTACAAGTCTTAAAAACAGTCAATTAGCTTTAAAAGAGAGTGAACGTAGTTTATTAGAAGCTCAAAGAATAGCTAAAGTTGGAAGCTTTAATTTAAATTTAAGAGCTCGTACTATTAATACCTCTATAACTTTTAAAGCTATAGTTGGAATAGAAGGAGATACTGAATTAACTTTTGATATGTGGAGGGATATTATTCATCCAGATGATAGATTAAGGGCTAGAAAAATATTAAATAGATGTATTAGAAGAAAGGAGCTTTTTGATGCAACATATAGGATTGTAATCAAAAAGACTCAAGAAATACTATGGATTTATTCATTGGGTGAGGTAATTTATAAAAATGATAGGCCTGTAAGTTTTGTAGGAACCATACAGGATATTACATCTCAAAAAAATGCAGAGCTTGAGTTACAGCGTTCTTATGATGAAGTAGAACAGTTGAAAAGGAAATTGGAAGAAGAGAATGTTTCTTTAAAAGAAGAAATAGCACTTTCTTTTAATTATGAAAATATGGTGTACGCTAGTAATGAGATTAGTGATGTTTTAACTCAAGTAGAACAAGTATCAAATACCGATGCGACCGTGTTATTATTGGGGGAAACAGGAACGGGAAAGGAGTTGATTGCAAAAGCAATACATAATACGAGTGAACGTAAAAATGGGTCCTTAATTAGAGTTAATTGTGCTGCAATACCTGCTGAACTTTTGGAGAGTGAATTATTTGGTCATAAAAAAGGATCCTTTACAGGTGCTAGTAAAGATAGAATTGGTAAGTTTCAGTTAGCAAATGGGGGTACATTGTTTTTAGATGAAATAGGGGAAATGCCCTTAGAGTTACAACCAAAATTATTAAGGGCTATCCAAGAAGGAGAAATAGAGCCTATAGGTGGCTCGAAAGTTATTAAACTAGATATAAGGATTATAGCTGCTACTAACAGAGATCTTGATGAAGAAGTAAACGAGAACAGGTTTAGGCAAGATTTGTTTTTTAGATTAAATGTTTTTCCAATAACCATTCCTCCACTTCGTGATAGAATTGAGGATATTCCAGTTTTAGTCGATTATTTTTTAGATAAATTTAGTTTAAAATATCAAAAAAAAATAGGTTCAATATCTAAATCAACTTTACAACAAATTAAAATTTATCCTTGGCCTGGAAACGTAAGGGAGCTTGAAAATATTGTTGAAAGAGCTGTTATTACATCTAGTGAAGATAAAATTGTGTTTCCAGATTTTGATATAAAAAATCAATCAAATTCAAATAATAGTACATCTTTAGATGAGATTCAAAGTAATCATATAATTAAAACCTTAAATCAGACTAACTGGAAAATTAGTGGTAAAGATGGTGCAGCTGCACTATTAGATATTAAGGTGAGTACATTACGTGACCGTATGGCAAAATTTGGAATAAAAAAGCCTAAGCCATAATTAACGGTATTCCGTCAATCTGCATAATGTTAACTTAATCTAGCGGTATTCCGTTAGTGTTTTTTTGTTTGATAAACCTTTCGTTGTTTTTAAATCTCTGTAAGTTAGGTTTTTAGGTTTTTGTTTGTTTTTGTTTTGCTATTCGGCACCTCTTTTGCTTTTATTTTTTTAAAATAAAACAGTATGATGCCAGCTTTAATAGACTCTAACTTAACAGAATCTTTTTATATAGATGAACGTGGATTTTTATATTTAAAAATTTCAAATAAAAACACTAATTATTTATTTACTGCAGCAGAATTAGTAGAATACATTGATATTATTACTAAGACATGCGATAAAAAAACAAATACTTTATTAATTGATGTAAGGAACTTTTTGGGAGAAGTTACTTTTCAAAGACCATGTTATCTTTTGTATGCAAAGGATCTTAAGTTAAAATCTGTTTGCAAAAAAGTAGTCTTTATTACAAATACAGCAAAAGTAAATTTAAAGATTGAAAATTATATAAGTAAGTATAAGCCAAAAGTAGATACAAAGGTTTTTAATTGTTTAGAAAAGGCTATTGATTATTGTTTAACTCCTTAAAAAAAATATCATGGAAGTAGTATCAAAAGCTATTTGGAATAATATTCAAGAAGAGCAGCTTATCAAAGCATTGAATAGAACTGTTATTGTATCTATAACAGATCCTAAAGGGCTTATTATACATGCTAATTCCGCTTTTTGTGAAATTTCTGGTTATACAGAACAAGAATTGTTAGGTAAAAATCATAATATCTTAAAATCTGGTAAACAGCCTGACGCTCTGTTTGTTGGTATGTGGGAGTTAATTAAAAAGAATGAAGTTTGGTCTGGAGAAATTTGTAATAAGAAAAAGGATGGTAGTTATTATTGGGTAAAAACAACAATAATACCTTTTCTAGATAAGCAAGGTGAAATTAAAAAATATGTTTCTATTCGTTTTGATATAACTAAGTCTAAAGAACATAAATCTGATTTAAAATTAGTACAGGATAAGTTTAAGTTTCTTTTTGATGCAACGCTTGATGCTTATTTTATAACAGATTTACAAGGTGGAGTTTTAGAATGTAATGCGGCAACAATAGCTCTGTTTGGTTATGATAAAAATGAGATTATTAATAAAAAAATAAGTGAGATAGGGGTGTTAAGTGAAGCTGATAGAGTTTTGATTAATAGAATGATGAAAATTCCATCAGCTAAACCTATTAGAAACGAATTTCAAATTACATCAAAAAGTGGCGATAAAAAAGATATCGAAGTGGTTGCACATCAAATGCATATAGAAGGAGAGCAGTTTGTTTTGTATATAGCACATGATATTTCTATCCGTAAATCTATTTATAAAAAATTAGAAGATAAAACTAATGATCTTGAGTTGTTGTTGTATCGTTCTGGTCACGATTTAAGAGCTCCTTTTACATCTTTAGAAGGCTTACTTAATTTGATGAGGCAAGAATCTTTAAGCGAAAGCACAGTAGAGATTTTAAATATGTTTGAAAATGTTTTACAAGATGGAAAAAGGTTAGTTGATAATCTTTCTACGGCTTCGTTAATGCTAAATAAATCAGTAGTAAATGAGGTAATTGATTTTAATAAACTAGTATACCAAACAATTAATAATCTTTCTCAAATTGAAGGTTTTAATGATATTAGTTTTAACATTAATATAGCAAAGGGATTTAAGATAAATTCAAATTTACAGTTAGTAAGTTCGTTGCTTCAAAATATTATTCAAAATGCTATTAAGTACCGAAGACCAATTGGTGCTTCTCACACTCCATTTATAATAATAAGTGCTTTCAATATAGCTAAAGGAGTTAAAATTTCTATTAAAGATAATGGTATAGGTATTAATAAAAACGAGTTAGATAAAGTGTTTAATCTGTATTATAGGAGTAATAATCTTATTGAAGGTACAGGATTGGGCTTATATATTTCTAAAAATATTGTAGACCAACTTAAAGGGACTATGAGTGTACAAAGTGTTGTAAATAAAATGTCGCAATTTGATATTAGTTTACCAAATTCTATATAAAATATGAGAGAGATAAATCAAATAGTAATTGTAGATGATAATAAAATTGATTGTTTTATAAATCAAAAAGTTTGTTCAAATACTTATAATAATGCATGTGTAAAGACATTTAATTGTAGTGTTATGGCGCTAGATTATTTTAAAGAAACATCTAAAGTATATAAAATTTCCCCTATGAATAAAAGTAGTGTCGTTCTTATATTATTAGATATAAATATGCCTAGTATTAATGGTTTTGAGTTGCTTAATGAACTCGAAAAAATGAACTATTTTTCAAATAAGGAGGTGGAAGTATATTTTCTTTCTTCTTCTAATAATGAAAGCGATATTTCTAAAGCTTTAAAGGCTGAGTTTTGTTCTGGTTATATTATAAAGCCTTTAACAAAAGAGAAATTAATGAGTGTTATGGCTACAGAAAATGAAGAAGAGTATATGCAAAATAATTTTATATCTATAAAAAGAGATTTTTAAGGTGCTTGTCAAATCAACATTAATGATATGATATAAAACACAAAAAACCTCTTTTTAAGAGGTTTTTTAATAGTGACCGGGCTGGGGCTCGAACCCAGGACCCTCTCCTTAAAAGGGAGATGCTCTACCAACTGAGCTACCAGGTCATTAAGTTGCTAAAAGATATTGCTTTTAGCGGATGTAATTACAAACTCTTTTTTTTCTAACAATAAAAATTTTGTAAAAAATATTTTCTATTGTATAAAAAAATGAAACCTCTTTTTTAAAAAGAGGCTTCATAATAGTGACCGGGCTGGGGCTCGAACCCAGGACCCTCTCCTTAAAAGGGAGATGCTCTACCAACTGAGCTACCAGGTCATTAAGTTGCTAAAACATATATTGCCGTTAGCGGGTGCAAATATAGAACCTATTTTCAATTAAACAATGCTTTTTTAATTTTTTTTTTGTTTTTTTGTGCGACTAAAACGTATGTTTTTAATAATCAATTTATAACATAAAAATGACCGTAGTTTTAATTGGATATATGGCTTCTGGAAAGTCAACTTTAGGAAAAATATTAGCAGAAAAGCTAAATTATGAATTTGTTGATTTAGACGATTATATCGAAGAAATTGAAAAAATGACTGTTTCCGAAATTTTTAAAGCTAAAGGTGAAATATATTTTAGAAAACAAGAAGCATTTTATTTAAACGAAATGTTAGATGCTAAAAATAATATAATATTATCTGTAGGTGGTGGTACACCTTGCTTTGGAGTTAATATGGAAATGATATTAAACTCTAAAAATGTAAAGAGTATTTATTTAAAAGCTTCCCTACCTAAATTGGTAAAAAAGCTTATGAAAAAGAAAGCTAAGCGTCCTTTAATTGCTCATATAGAATCAGAAGAAGCTTTAACCGAATTTATTGGTAAGCATTTGTTTGAACGTTCTCAATATTATAGTCAAGCAGAATTTACCATAACCACAGATGGTAAAACTAAAAAAGATATAGTTGAAGAATTAATTCTTAAATTATTCTAAATTCACTTCAAAAGTGTCGCCTTCAAGTATTACTTCTACATGTTCGTGTAACGAAGTAGATAATGATATACCTTTAAAATCTGCTTTAACAGGGTATTTTTTGTGATTTCTATTTACTAAAACAGCCGTTTTAAATTGTTTTAATGGCACTTCTAAAAAATGTTTAACACCATATATTAAAGTGGTTCCAGAATTTAGAACATCATCTACTAAAACTAAAGATTTGTTTTTGTAATCTTCAGGCTTTATAGATGTTTTAATAGGTTCTGAAGGATTTTTTTTATCAATACTAACTTTACAAAGTATCGGATTGATTTCTGATATTTTTTGTAATGCGGATTTTATTTTTTTTGCAAGAATATAACCATTACTATCAATACCTGCTATAATAATTTCTTTTTCATATACGTTACTTTCATATATTTGGAAAGCAATACGTCTTATTTTATGGTTAATTTCACTGTGGTTTAATATCACATTATTCATAACATATAATAGCTTATGTGTTTTTTAAAGCATAAAATTACTCATTTTCATCAGTAAAATCATCAATATCTCTTCTATCTTTTTTTGTTGGTCTACCAACGCCCTTTTTTCGGTAATAATCTTTCGAGTATTTTAACAGTTCTTGTGCATCAAATTGTTCTTTAGGTGTAGTGTCTGTTCTGTATAGGTCGACTAATTTCGCACCAACTCTGCTTTCTGGAATATCATTAACAGTTAATTTATAGTTTATTTGTTTTTTTCTCAAACCAATAATGTCTTGCGGGTAAACTTCTCTGCTAGGTTTAACAATGTCGTTATTTACTCTAACTTGTCCTTTTTTACAAGCAGTTGTTGCAAGTGTTCTCGTTTTGTAATATCTAACACACCATAAATACTTATCAATACGCATATAATTATTGTAAAAACTACGTTAATGTTGTTGTGCAAGATTGCATTAAAATTGTATCTTGCGACCTCAAAAATAAGCATTAAAGTAACATTAATACTTAGATAAGTACTTAAAAAGAATTATTATTTAGAGATGTTGTTTTTAGATTAAGAAAAAAAGTTAAGAATACGTATATGAAAATTAGAAAAATAGCTTTGTTAGTTTTAATAGTATTAGTTGGATTTGTATCTTGTAATAAAGATGATGATACTGTAGATCCTCCGGTTATTGAAATTAGAGATAGAGCAGAGCAACAAATAGCAGATAATGATTCTATTGTAGAATATTTAAAAACACATTATTATAATTCTAGTGAATTATCTGCTAATGATAATCCAAGTATTCAAGATATTGTTATAACTAAGTTTAGTACAGGTGCTGTTCCAGATGGAAGTACTTTATTAATGGATGCTATAGAAAAGAAAACTGTTAATTTTGCTGATACAGATTATGATTTTTACGTGCTTAAACTAAATCAAGGAGGTGGTATTGATTCACCATCATTTGCTGATGATATAAGAACGCATTATGAAGGTTTATTACTTGATGATACTGTTTTTGATAGTAGTTTAGAAGCTCCTTATGATTCTGATTTAATTACAGAAGTTGTCGTAGAAGGATGGAGAAGAGTTTTTCCGGATTTTAATACAGCTGAAAGTTTTGTTGAAAATAGTGATGGTACAGTTAGTTATTTAAATAAAGGTTTAGGGATTATGTTTTTACCTTCAGGATTGGCATATTTTTCTAATGCTACATCTGGTTTTGCAGCATATTCTCCTTTAATTTTTAAGTTTGAATTATTACAAATGTTAGAAAATGATCATGATGGAGATGGAGTTCCAACATACCTTGAAGATTTAAATGGTAATGGCGAACTTATTACTTTAGATCAATTAGCAGATGATGATACAGATGAAGACGGTACACCAGATTATGCAGATACCGATGACGATGGAGATGGTGTGCTTACAATAAATGAAGACCTTAATAATGATGGAGATCCTACAAATGATGATACAGATGGTGATGGTACTCCTAACTATTTAGATACTGATGATACAGCATCTAAGTCATAGATAAAACAGATAAACTCATAAAACAAAAAGCCTCGCATTAGCGAGGCTTTTTGTTTTATGAGTTAGTTTTACTTTAGCTTATAAAATTAAAGATAAACTTACTATTAATTGATCGGGGCGTGTATCTAGCCTACTAGTATTAATATTATTATTGTTTAAAAAAGAAGCTTCGTTTTTGCTAAACCCTCTCTCATACCTTAGATCAATACCAATTTTATTTAGATTTAATCCAATTCCGAAGTTTAAACCTACTGAAAAATCATTTTCAATATCATTAATAGCAATACCGTCAAATTCAGAATCTAGTATGTATTGAAATGATGGTCCTCCAAAAACACTAATAGGGCCTAAAACTTTTATTCCAACTAGCATTGGAGCATCAATTTTTTGCATTTTAAAGTTGTCATCATTATAATCACTCTTTGTACTGGTGTAAATAAGCTCTGGTCTAAAGTAAATTTCTTTTCCTATTTTCCCAAATAAACCAAAGTGGTAGCCTACATTTCTGTCTGGGTTTTGAGAGTTTGTACTAATAGATTCGAAATAATTACCGTTAGCATTGTAGTTTAATCCAGCTTTAAATCCAATACCTGTTGCAGTTTGAGCCATTGTTGTTGCAGGAATGCATATGGCTATCATTAAAATAAAAAATAGATTTTTGCCCATAGTACTTTTGATTCTAAAGTACTTCTGGAAGTTTTTTAAATTGTTCATAAATGTTCGTTTTAAGATTTCATTAACTATATCAAAAACGTTGCCAAACAAAAATTATTTCCTTTTTATTAATATTGATATCGATTCTTAGTTATTTATCTTTGCCAACTTATACGTTGATACAGATGAAATTTGAATTAAAAGCTAAAGATCCTCAAAGTAAAGCAAGAGCTGGTAAAATAACAACAGACCACGGAGTTATAGAAACACCTATATTTATGCCAGTTGGCACAGTCGCTACTGTAAAAGGAGTGCATCAGCGTGAGTTGAAAGACGATATAAATCCAGATATTATTTTAGGAAACACCTATCATTTATATTTAAGACCACAAACTAAGGTTCTTGAAAAAGCAGGCGGCTTACATAAATTCATGAATTGGGATAGAAATATTCTAACTGATTCTGGAGGCTACCAAGTGTATTCACTTTCAGATAATAGAAAAATAAAAGAAGAAGGCGTTCGTTTTAAATCGCATATAGATGGAAGTTACCATACGTTTACACCAGAAAATGTTATGGAAATTCAAAGAACTATAGGTGCCGATATTATTATGGCTTTTGATGAATGTACACCTTACCCATGTGATTATAATTATGCAAAACGATCGATGCATATGACGCATCGTTGGTTAGATAGATGTATTAATCATTTAGAGAAAACTCCTTTAAAGTACGATTATAATCAAGCTTTTTTCCCAATAGTACAAGGCAGTACATATAAAGATTTGAGAAAGCAGTCGGCAGAATATATTGCTAATTCAGGAGCTGTTGGGAATGCCATTGGAGGATTATCAGTTGGAGAACCTGCAGAAGAAATGTATGCTATGACAGATGTCGTTTGTAGTATTTTACCAGAAGATAAACCAAGATATTTAATGGGAGTTGGAACACCAATCAATATTTTAGAAAATATAGCGTTAGGTGTAGACATGTTTGATTGTGTTATGCCAACTCGTAATGCAAGAAACGGTATGTTGTTTACGGCTTATGGCTCTATAAATATTAAAAATTTAAAATGGGCCGAAGATTTTTCACCTATAGATGAAATGGGTATTACATTTGTAGATACCGAGTATAGTAAAGCTTATTTAAGACATTTATTTACAGTTAATGAATTGTTAGGTAAACAAATAGCAACGATACATAATTTAGGTTTTTATTTATGGTTGGTTAGAGAAGCAAGAAAACATATATTAGCAGGAGATTTTTATATGTGGAAAGAAAAAATGGTAAAACAAATGAATAATAGATTATAGGTGAAGATACTAGATTGGTACATATTAAAGCGTTATTTATTTACATTTGCTATGATGCTTTTGCTATTTATTCCTATTGGAATAACAGTACATTTAGCAGAAAAAATTGGTAAAATTCTTGAACAAGATGTACCTTTAAATGAAGTACTTTGGTATCTTTTGGATTTCACTATCTACTTTGCACACTTATTATTTCCATTGTTTTTATTTTTATCTGTAATTTGGTTTACTTCAAAATTAGCTAATAATACTGAAATTATTGCTTTTTTAAGTTCAGGCGTATCTTTTACTCGATTTTTAAGACCTTATTTAATAGGGGCTTTAATTGTAGCCATATTAGCTATTTTTCTTGGTTTGTTTTTGGCGCCAAAAGCTAGTCAGGGCTTTAACGATTTTAGTTTTAAATATTTTAAAAAAGGTAGAAGTCCTGTGGTTAAGAACAATGTTTTTAAGCAAATAAATGATAACGAAATTGTATATGTTAGCAGTTTTGATGATAAAAATAATATTGGATATAATTTCACATTAGAGCATTTTGAAGATAACGAGTTAAAATATAAAATTTCAGCGAGTACAATTAAGTATGTTGAAGCAGATACAACTTATAAGTTAACTAATTATTTTAAAAGAAATATTGGAGAAAGAGGCGATGAATTAGAAATTATTAGATCAAAAGATACACTTTTCGCTTTTCAGGTTAATGATTTGATACCCGAAGAATATGCTGCTGAAACCAAAACTTATGGCGATTTAAAGCGATTTATTGAAAAAGAAAAAGCGAGTGGTTCGCCTAACGTTGGTCGTTTTCAATTAGTTTTATATAGAAAGTGGAGTTTACCTGCATCTGTATTTATTTTAACTATTATAGCAGTTGCTGTTTCTTCTATGAAAAGGCGAGGAGGTATGGGAGTTAATTTGGCTGTTGGTATTTGTATAGCTATGGTTTTTGTGTTTTTCGATAAGATTTTTGGAGTTATGGCAGAACAGTCTGATTTTTCTCCTTTGGTGGCAGTCTGGTTTCCTAATGTTCTTTTTGGTATTTTAGCAGCATACCTTCTATATAATGCCAAACGCTAAACTTAAAAATTATTTCCATTTACATTTTCTAGTTTTCATCGCTGGGTTTACAGCTATTTTAGGAGATCTTATTACTATTGAAGCTATCCCTTTAGTTTGGTTTAGAATGGTTATAGCTGCTATTTTAATGTTCGTTTACATTAAAATAGCAAAGATTAAATTAAAAATAAATTTAAAATCACTTCTTAGGCTATCTATTGCAGGAATAATTATTGCTTTGCATTGGATTACTTTTTTTGCATCAATAAAAGAAGCCAATATATCTATAGCTTTGGCTATGTTTTCTACAGGAGCTTTTTTTGCATCTTTAATAGAGCCTATTATTTTTAAACGATCTATTATTAAGTATGAAATTGTTTTCGGAATTATAGTCGTTATTGGCGTATTTATAATAACCCAAAGTGAAATTAAATATCTAACAGGTATTATTTTAGGAATATCATCAGCTTTTTTTTCATCATTATTTGCAGTGCTAAATGGTAAGTTTTTAAAACAACATACGGCAACTGTTATTTCGTTTTATGAGTTCTTAAGTGGTGTTTTTTTTATTTCCTTATATATTATATTTTTTGGTGAAGGTTTTTCAGTAGAATTCTTCAATTTAATCCAATTAGATTTTGTCTATCTTTTTATTTTAGCATCTGTTTGTACAGCTTACGCATTTATTGCTTCCGTATATGTTATGAAGTTAATTAGTCCATATACAGTAGTTTTAACATATAATTTGGAGCCTATATATGGTATTATTATGGCACTTATTTTATTTCCAGAAAAGGAAAAAATGAGTACATCTTTTTACTACGGTGCAGCTATTATTATTGCTACTGTTTTATTAAATGGTCTTATAAAAAATAGTAGTATTAGAAAAAGAAAAGAATCTTAGCTGTGTATCAAAATTAAAGTTTTTATATTTGTAGGCTAACCAAATGATTTAAATAGCAAAACGAGATTCTTATGGAATACTTAGAATTTGAACTCCCTATAAAAGAACTTGAAGATCAACTTCAAAAATGTAGAATAATAGGGGAAGAGAGTGAAGTAGATGTAACAGAAACATGTACTCAAATAGCTAAAAAGCTTAAAGAAGCTCAAAAAGATATTTATAAAAACCTAACACCTTGGCAGCGAGTACAAATGTCTCGTCATCCAGAAAGACCATATACTTTAGATTATATTAAATCAAT
This sequence comes from Thalassobellus citreus, assembly GCF_044385915.1. NCBI lineage: Bacteria > Pseudomonadati > Bacteroidota > Flavobacteriia > Flavobacteriales > Flavobacteriaceae > Thalassobellus > Thalassobellus citreus. The sequence goes on from NZ_JBISCC010000115.1 coordinate 144,267, forward strand.
TTGTGGTGATTCTTTCTTAGAGTTACACGGTGATAGAAGTTTTAAAGATGACAAAGCCATGATTGGTGGTTTAGGTAAAATAGGAGACCAAAGCTATATGTTTATTGGTCAGCAAAAAGGTTATAATACAAAAACCCGCCAATACAGAAATTTTGGAATGGCTAACCCAGAAGGATATCGTAAAGCATTACGATTAATGAAATCGGCCGAAAAATTTGGAATTCCTGTTGTAACACTTTTAGATACTCCAGGAGCTTATCCAGGATTAGAGGCTGAAGAACGTGGGCAAGGAGAAGCTATTGCTAGAAATATTTTAGAAATGGCACGATTAAAAGTGCCTATTATTACTATAGTTGTTGGTGAAGGAGCTTCAGGTGGAGCTTTAGGAATAGGTGTTGGAGATAAAGTGTTAATGCTAGAGAATACTTGGTATTCTGTTATTTCTCCAGAATCATGTTCTTCAATATTATGGCGTAGTTGGGAATATAAAGAGCAGGCTGCTGAAGCTTTAAAATTAACCGCTCCAGACATGAAGAAGCTTAAAATAGTAGATGAAATTATAAAAGAACCTCTAGGAGGTGCGCATAGAGATAGAGAAAAAACATTCTTATCAGTAAGTAATGCTATTACTAAATATTTTGATGAACTAAAAAACTTATCACCAAAAGATTTAGTAACACAGCGTATGGAAAAATACGCACAAATGGGAGTCTATAAAGGATAATCCTTTTAAAACTATATCATGGTAAAATCTGAAGTTAGTAGCTTCAGATTTTTTTTATGGTTATTCACAGTATTTTTAAGTTATTAACAGTTAAATTGTTAACGAGTGGTTAACAATCAAAAACCCATTAATCTTTAAAAAAGATTTCAATTTTATTAACTTCGTAGTTATGAAACAACCCAACCCTGTTCAAGGATATAAAGTAGATAAAAGTACAATCATAAGTCTTGAAAAAGGCAAAATACCACCTCAAGCAATTGATTTAGAGGAAGTTGTGCTTGGAGCAATGATGATTGATAAAAAAGGGGTTGATGAAGTTATTGATATTTTAAGTCCAGATGCATTTTATTCAGAAAAGCATCAGCATATATTTGATGCTATTTTTCAGTTGTTTGAAAATAGTGAGCCTATCGACTTATTAACCGTTTCTACTCAATTAAAAAAGAATGCAAAGTTAGAGCAATCAGGAGGCGATTTTTACCTTATTTCTTTAACTCAAAAAGTGTCTTCTTCTGCACATATAGAGTTTCATGCACGTATTATTCTACAAAAATTTATTCAACGTAGTTTAATTAAAATTTCTAATGAAATTATTGAAGCTTCTTACGATGAAACTAAAGATGTTTTCGATTTATTAGATCAAGCTGAGACTAAATTATATGAAGTTACTCAAGGAAACATTAAAAAATCTAGTGAAACGGCTCAAGATTTAGTTATTCAAGCTAAAAAGAAAATTGAAGAAATTTCAAATAAAGAAGGTTTAAGTGGTATTCCAACAGGATTTACAAAATTAGATAAATTAACTTCAGGTTGGCAGCCTTCCGATTTAATTATTGTTGCTGCACGTCCTGGTATGGGTAAAACGGCATTAACATTATCTATGGCAAGAAACATTGCTGTAGATCAAAATATACCAGTTGCTTTTTTCTCTTTAGAAATGGCGTCAGTACAGTTAATAACGCGTTTAATTTCTAGTGAAACAGGTTTGTCTTCAGAAAAATTACGTACAGGTAAATTAGAAAAACACGAATGGGAGCAGCTTAATGTAAAAGTAAAGGGTTTAGAAAAAGCACCTTTGTTTATTGATGATACACCATCGCTTTCTATTTTTGATCTACGTGCAAAAGCCCGTCGTTTATCGTCACAGCATGGTATTAAATTAATTATGATTGATTACTTGCAATTAATGACAGGTGGTAGTAATCATGGAGGTAACCGTGAGCAAGAAATCTCGATGATTTCTAGAAACTTAAAAGCCTTAGCAAAAGAGTTGATGGTACCCGTAATAGCACTATCACAATTGTCGCGTGCTGTAGAAACTCGTGGAGGAAGTAAAAGACCTTTATTATCTGATTTACGTGAATCTGGAGCAATTGAACAAGATGCCGATATTGTAAGTTTCATTTATAGACCCGAGTATTATAAAATTGATGAATGGGATGATGATGAGCGTTCTCCAACCGAGGGGCAAGGTGAGTTTATTGTTGCAAAACACCGTAATGGTGGTTTAGAAAATATACGTTTAAAATTCATCGGGCATTTAGGTAAGTTTGATAATTTAGATGATTTTGATGCACCTGCTGAATTTCATTCTAAAATGAATGCTGCTGCAAACGACGATACATTTAGTGCCGATAATTATAAAGCAAGTCCAGATCAAGCTTTTGGTAGTTCGTTTAATGATGATGACGATAATGATGTACCTTTTTAGTAATTAATCTTCTGTTAAACACATGAGATAAAACTTAAATTTTAAGTATCTTTCAACTTGTAAAACAAAATTTTAGGTTGTTTCAAATACGGAATGACTTAGGAAACTTATAAAGTTTAGTCTCTATTGAAAAAGATATTTATCACCATATTATTTATATGCTTAGGTTTAAAAACTTATGCATCCTACGTACTTATACCAATGGATGTAGAAAGTCAAAAAAATCATTTAAAAGCCTACGGTATAACGTACTGGACACTCAATAAGAATTTAAAAGTAAAATGGTTGCTCAATTATAGAGGTGGCTCTTTTTTATTACCAGATACAGAAGCTATACAGCGTGAATGTCAAATTAGAGGAGTTTCTTTTGAAGTTTTATCTAATGCTAAAGCAGAAAGTATTTTAGAAGAAATAAGCAGTCCAAGTAAAAATATGGAAGCAGTAATTTTAGAAAAAGCACCTAAAATTGCTGTATATACGCCGTCAGGAAAACAACCATGGGATGATGCTGTAACTATGGTTTTAAAGTATGCTGAAATTCCTTATGAAACAGTTTATGATGAAGAAGTTTTAAATGATGGATTATTACTATTTGATTGGTTACACTTGCATCATGAAGATTTTACCGGGCAATATGGGAAATTTTATGGCGCATATAAAGCAGCATCTTGGTATATTAAAGAAAAACAGCAAGCAGAAGCTTTAGCTACAAAATTAGGATATAATAAAGTATCTGAAGAAAAATTAGATGTGGCTTTAAAAATTAGAGACTATGTTGTTGGTGGTGGTTTTATGTTTGCAATGTGTAGTGCTACCGATAGTTTTGATATAGCTTTATCTGCCGAAGGTATTGATATTTGTGAACCTATGTTTGATGGCGATGGAAGCGACCCGAGTTATCAAAATAAAATTGATTATAGAAAAACCTTCGCATTTACTAATTATACTTTAGAAAGAAGTCCTGCTGTTTATGAATTTTCATCTATTGATATGACTCGAAAAAGGATGATGATATCTAAAACAGTAGATTATTTTTCGCTTATGGAATTTTCTGCAAAATGGGATCCCATTCCAACCATGTTGTGTCAAAACCATACAGCTTTGGTTAAAGGGTTTATGGGACAAACCACTTCATTTACCCGAGATGAAATAAAATCGAATGTATTAGTACTAGGAGAAACAAAATCTAACGGAGAAGCAAAATACATTCACGGTATCAAAGGAAAAGGTTTTTTTACGTTTTATGGTGGTCATGATCCAGAAGATTATCAGCATAGAGTAGGAGATGCAAAAACCGAATTAGACTTGCATCCAACATCTCCAGGATATAGACTTATTTTAAATAATGTATTATTTCCAGCGGCTAAGAAAAAGAAACAAAAAACTTAATGATGAAGTTTTTTCAAAAACAAATAAAATTAAAAGCATATCCTAGAGGTTTTCATTTAATTACAGATGAAATTCTGAGTGCTATACCAGAAATTAGTCAAATAAATATAGGTCAATTACAAGTGTTTATTAAGCATACATCTGCTAGTTTAACCATTAATGAAAATGCAGATTATACAGTGAGAACCGATTTTGAAAGTCATTTTAATGTCATGATTCCAGAAAATGCGCCATATTATAAACATACCTATGAAGGACCAGATGACATGCCTGCTCATATTAAAGCATCTTTGCTTGGAGCATCTGTTCAAATACCAATTACTAATGGAAAACCAAATTTAGGCATTTGGCAAGGTATTTATTTATGCGAGCATAGAGATTATGGTGGTAGCCGAAATATTGTTATTACTGCCTTTGGGAATTAACTATTTTATAAAAGCCAGTGTCTTTAGCTGGTAAGTTGCGTTAAGGATTGCAGTGAAAAACCCACAGCGAGGTACGAGCGAGGACTTGCAACGGAAAGCCTGACCAGAGCGATTCCTGCAAGGTTTTTTCAACCTTGTAGGTTTGAGTGAAGGGAACGCCCAAAATAGAGCATAAAAAAATCCGATTCTTTCGAATCGGATTTTTTAATTAAGCGAATAATATGTTTAACAATAGGCGAAACGCCTTATTTTACTTTGTTTACTACAGCTTTAAAAGCCTCTGGGTTGTTCATAGCTAAATCTGCTAAAACCTTACGGTTTAATTCAATATCATTAGCTTTTAATTTCCCCATAAATTGAGAGTACGATAATCCATGTAATCTGGCTCCAGCGTTAATACGCGTTATCCATAATGCACGGAATGTTCTCTTTTTGTTTCTACGGTCTCTATACGAGTATTGCATCGCTTTGTCAACCGCATTTTTTGCTACTGTCCAAACGTTTTTACGACGTCCAAAGTAACCTTTTGCTTGTTTAAGAACCTTTTTTCTTCTGGCTCTTTTTGCTACAGAATTTACTGATCTTGGCATAATTTTAATTGTTTTTTTGTAGTAGGCGGTTTATATAAATAAACACTTTTTAATTTTTTGCCTAACTCCAGGGTTTATAATTTAATTTAACCGATTAAAACAAACGTTTATTTTAAACGCATCATTGTTTTAATGTTATTCTCATCTGCTTTGTGGACTAAACCATCATGCGTTAGAGCAAGCTTACGCTTTTTCGATTTCTTTGTTAAGATGTGACTCTTAAAAGCGTGCTTTCTTTTAATCTTACCAGTACCTGTTAACTTGAAACGTTTTTTGGCACTAGATTTTGTTTTCATTTTAGGCATTTTCTTCTCCTAGTTTTAATTATTTCGCTTAATTACCTTGTGCTGAATGTATTTCAGCATCTTATTTATATAAGATATATTTTAATTATTTTCTTGGAGTAATAAACATAGTCATACGTTTACCCTCTAATCTTGGCATTTGCTCTACTTTTCCTAATTCCTCAAGGTCTTGCGCTAAACGCAATAATAAAATTTGTCCTTGTTCTTTAAAAATTATAGAACGTCCTTTAAAGAATACAAAAGCTTTTAACTTGGCACCTTCTTTTAAGAACTTTTCTGCATGTTTTCTTTTAAATTCGTAATCATGATCATCAGTTTGAGGACCAAAACGAATTTCTTTAACAATAACCTTAGTCGCTTTAGACTTAATAGCTTTGTCTCGTTTCTTTTGTTCGTAAAGAAACTTTTTATAGTCCATAACTTTACAAACAGGAGGATCAGCATTTGGAGAAATCTCAACAAGATCCAATCCTTGCTCATCTGCTATTTTTAAAGCATCACGAGTATCATATACACCAATTTCAACATTATCTCCAACTAGACGTACTTTTGGTGATGAAATTTTAGAGTTAATCTTGTGTTTATCTTCTTGTATTACCCTTCTATTGGGTTGTCTTCTTCTACGTATTGCTATGACCTTATATTTTTAAGTTAGACTTATTTTTTAAAACGACTTTAGCGTTTTCTTTATTTCTGTTTTTATAATTTCAGAGAATGTTTCTACTGAAATCATTCCTAAATCTTCTCCACCATGCTGACGCACAGTTATTTTGTTTTCTTTCTCTTCTTGTTCCCCTATAATAATCATATAAGGATGTTTCTGCATTTCTGCTTCACGAATTTTCTTCCCTATAGTTTCATTTCTATGGTCTACAAGGGCGCGAATTTCGTCATTTTCTAGCAAATTTAAAACTTTTTCAGAGTATTTTTCATATTTCTCGCTAATTGACAAAATAATTGTCTGTACTGGCATAAGCCAAAGTGGGAAATTACCGCCTGTATGTTCTAGTAGTAATGCTACAAAGCGTTCCATACTTCCAAACGGTGCACGGTGAATCATAACAGGTCTATGTAGCTCATTATCACTACCTTTATACGTTAAGTCAAAACGCTCAGGTAAGTTGTAATCTACCTGGATAGTTCCTAGTTGCCAACGTCTTCCTAAAGCATCTTTCACCATAAAATCTAGCTTGGGACCATAAAAAGCAGCTTCACCAGTTTCTACAACATAATCTAAGCCTTTATCTTCTGCAGCATTAATAATAGCTTGTTCTGCTTTTTCCCAATTAGCAACATCTCCTATATATTTGTCTGGGTTTTCAGGATCTCTTACAGAAACTTGTGCCGTAAAGTTTTCAAAGCCTAACGATCCAAATACATAAAGTACTAAATCAATAACATCTTTAAACTCTTTATCTAATTGTTCTGGCATACAAAAAAGGTGCGCATCATCTTGAGTAAAACCTCTTACACGAGTTAAACCATGTAATTCGCCACTTTGCTCATATCTATATACTGTACCAAATTCAGCATAACGCTTTGGTAAATCTTTGTAACTCCATTGCGCACTATTATATATTTCACAGTGATGCGGACAATTCATTGGTTTTAATAAAAACTCCTCATCTTCTTTAGGTGTTTTTATAGGCTGAAAACTATCTTCTCCATATTTAGCATAATGTCCAGAAGTGACATATAATTCTTTTTGTCCAATATGAGGTGTCACCACCATTTCGTAACCTGCTTTTTTCTGTGCAGCTTTTAAAAAGTTTTCTAAACGCTCACGTAAAGCAGCTCCTTTTGGTAACCAAAGCGGTAAACCTTGTCCCACTTTTTTAGAAAACGTAAAAAGCTCTAGCTCTTTACCTAGTTTTCTGTGGTCACGTTTTTTAGCTTCTTCAAGCATTGCTAAATATTCGGTAAGCTCCTTTTGTTTAGGAAACGAAATACCATAAACACGAGTAAGTTGAGGATTGTTTTCATTTCCTCTCCAATAAGCACCAGCAACACTTAATATTTTTACAGCTTTAATAATACCCGTATTAGGAATATGGCCACCACGACATAAATCAGTAAAAGTAGAATGGTCACAAAAAGTAATCGTGCCATCTTCTAAGTTTTCAATCAACTCTGTTTTAAACTCGTTACCTTTATATAATGCCAAAGCTTCAGCTTTACTAGCAGTTCGCATTTTAAACTCATGTTTTCCACGAGCAATTTCTATCATCTTATTTTCAATAGACTTAAAGTCCTTTTCAGAAACCGTATGCTCTCCAAAATCTACATCATAATAAAAACCATTTTCAATAGCAGGACCAATAGTAAGTTTCGCTCCATCGTACAACTCTTCAATAGCCTGTGCTAACACGTGAGCCGAACTATGCCAAAAAGCAGTTTTACCTTCGTCATCCTTCCAGGTGTATAAAACTAAAGAGCCATCGGTGGTTAAAGGTGTAACGGTTTCAATCGTTGTACCATTAAAATTAGCCGAAATTACATTTCTAGCAAATCCTTCGCTAATGCTCTTAGCAACATCCATGGGAGTAACGTTTTCTTCAAACGATTTAACACTGCCATCAGGTAAAGTTATATGTATCATTAAAATAAATTAAAATCAGAGTGCAAAGATAATAGTATAAACAAACACATACAATATATATATAGTTATAATTTGATTTTTACGGGCGTTTCCCTTCGGGTCAGGCTTTCACTACTCGCTACCTCCTGTGGTCGGTGAGCTCAAACAATTAGCCTGCGGTGAGCGCAGTCGAACCGTTCAATCCTTAACGCGGGCATAGCTTCATGGCTTGTTTTGTAAAATAAGTAATAGTTACATCCAATGTTATGTACAAAGGCATTCTTATAAGTAGGAGTGAAGTATGTAATAAGATATATAGGTCTCAAAATAACATCCTTATTATATATAGGTCTATCATTAATATATATGAAGAACTATATTATGAAGTAGAAATTATTTAAGAAACAACCACTCTAGCACCTAAACGAGTAAACATAAACAGGTATTAGTAAAGTGTCAAACATTAAAGTTGAATCAAACCCTAAATTTTTCTTAGTATAACCTACAGAAAATAAGTCAGTTAAAGAGAGTGTAAAAAAAAGGTTAAAAAAAGGGCAAATAAATGTTGTTTAGGAAAGGAAAAGGTTTGTATATTTGCA
>NZ_JBISCC010000116.1:0-818 GCF_044385915.1 Thalassobellus citreus
TAAACGCGCCACTAATATTATACGTAACCGTTGGCAAACATTATGAGAACGATTCTGCAAATAATCATACTTCTGACTTCTATTATGACTTTTTCGCAAGAAAAGTTAAGCGGAAAATATTGCTCAATTCCTATTGGAGAATCTGATGTTATCTGCATAGATTTTAAAGAAAATAATAACTTCGAATATTCTGTTTCCGGTTGTTTAGGAACTTCTCATATTGGAACTGGAATTTTTGAATTAAAAAACAAAATTTTAAAACTAGCATTCGACAAAAAGGAACAACCAACTAAAAATAAAGTAAAAATTACCGATATAAAATCAAGTTCTGAAAAGACTATTGAATTTGAATTTATCATAACAGACGAGAATGAATTGCCGCTTTATGTTAACATTGTTGAAAAACCGAATGTTAGAGGGTTTGAAATTTATGAAGAGAAAAATAAAATTGAGGTTGAGAAAAAAAATTCAAAAGTCAAATATGAAGTTCTCTCATTAGGTTATGGAACTATTGAATTAGAATTGGAACATAATTCAAGTAAAAAAATTGAAATAACTATGTTTCCAATTCAAACAAAAATTATTTCTGATAAAGTGTTCGAATGGAATTTGACAGAATTGAATGAAAACGAATTTAAAGTTGGAACTGAAATTTGGAATACTTTTAGAAAAATAAAAAAATAACGATTTGCCAACAAAGCATAAAATTAATGGCTGGTTCTAGCCTACTTGGAAAATTCCTTCGGAATTTTCCGCTGGCAAGTTTCTATTTATTAAATTAGTGCCTAAACGCGCCACTAATATTATACGTAACCGTT
>NZ_JBISCC010000042.1:0-938 GCF_044385915.1 Thalassobellus citreus
CCGTTGTAGCACATTTGAGAAAAGTATGAAATTGATTTTAAAAATTGTTTTTCTAAGTATTGCATTTTCAATTAATGCTCAAGAATTTGAATCTTTCGATATCAATTCAATTAACATCAAGAATTGGAAGAATACACCTCACGTTAAGGGAAGATTAGCTACTAAGGCCGATGTGGAACAAAATCGCGCAATTTATGCTAGTGATGGGACTAGAAAAAACATCTCTATCAATTTGGAAATTCCTTTTATCGCTTGTATGATAGATGCTAGAACCGAAAGAAAAGACACTGTTGTGGTAATTCAAGCCGACAAAACTAATGGTAAAATATTTACAGGATATCGAACTTTTCATAATGGAGGTTACGGAACTGCTTTGCTAGAACATTTTGATGTGATTATAGGCTATGAAAAAAATCTCAATATTGCGTCTGAACTATACCTTAGTAAAGAAGAAATTCCTAAATCAATATTAAAAAATTTAGTTCCAGAAAATGACGCAGAATTCGGAATTTATTATGACACGACTGGACCTGAACACAAATTGGCAGAAACCGACTTTTTCTATGATACAACACGATTGATTTTTGAACAAGTGACTAATGAACAAAATAATAATTTTTATTTACCTAGTTTAAAACTGATAAGCTTTGCAGATGGGGAATTCACTGAGGAATTTATTGAATATCTCGAATTGATAATAGAAATGGACAAAGAAAAATTCTGCAAATCAATTAACGGAAAAGAATATGATAAACATAATCCGATTAAATACTATTCCGAACTAAATAAATGTGAATAAAAACATGCTACAACAAAGTATAATAAATAATGCTTAAATTTATTCCTAAATCAAAAAGTTAGTGCGCATTTAGTCTCTCTGATTTTCCTACGGAAAATCCTCGGACACAAAATCGCACTATTCTTATACACAACCGTTG
>NZ_JBISCC010000101.1:0-11257 GCF_044385915.1 Thalassobellus citreus
GAGTTTGTTTGCGGAACAAAACAAAAACGGACAAATAAATCATCTGACTTTAGCAAGATTTCGGAAAAAATATTTGACCGAAAAAACAAACTGAATAAAATATTAATCTGACAAAAAAAAGTACTAAAACCCAACATCGCATATCAAAAATGCCTATTTTAGTACTTAATCTTATGGTTATTGCTTCTTTGCCTGCTTCTGATTTTCCTTCGGAAAATCCTCGTACACAAAATCGCACTTTCCATATGCATAACCGTTAGCAAACATTTAAAATGACAAAAAAATGACTGTTGATAACATCAGTAATCAGTAAATTATGAATTTAGAGGAAATAAAAAGCGAAGCGACTAAATCTGAATTTAAAGATTTAAAATCGCTTTCTGATAAAATTATTGAATTGAAAGCCCAAGGAATTTCATTTCTTGGTTGCGTTGCATTTGTTCAAGCCAATAAAAATATTTCCTTAAAGAATGCCCAAAAATTAACCTTAGCATTAGAGGCTTACAATAAAGGAGAAAAGAAAAAAAATGATGGTATGATTAAATTAATGTTCAGTGAATTTAAAGAAGAGTAAACTACTTCTAACTAAAAATGAAATCAATAAACAAAATAAGAATAAGGAAAATCAATCATCTAAAGGATACTTATCTATGGAAAAGAACTCATTATCACTTGGATGATTATAAATTTGCAAAATGTGCTGAGTTGGTTATTATATATCTCGAAAACTTTAAAAATTCACCCATTAAATTACATTTTCGAGAAGAAGATAATGAATTGTTAAAGTCTGGAAATGGAAAGGGTAAATGGATGGTTGGTTATCCCGATTCTGGTATTATATGGTTTTCAAATACCGAAAAAACAGCTATTCAGGGAGAAAATGTAGATTGTGAGCAGATAAACTTTAACAAACCAAAAGTGATTGTAAAATTGATTGACTATTATCGGTCGAATGGATGGAATCCTGAGACTTCTAACCAAATCTTTATTGTAAATGATGCACTTAGAACACTTGAGTTTATAGATTTCCCAAAAGAAAAAGGGATATAAAATGAAACACTTAAAACGACTATTTATTTACCTCATTTGGACAGTCTTAGCCTTACTGCTGGGAATAATATATATGCGACTTGTTTTAGGTGCTAATGATGTGTCAAAAGAAGGGGTAGGATATTTATACTATTTGTTTTACAACTGGGGTTTAGTTAACGTTGGATTAATAGTTGGGTTGGTCATTGCTGTTCTATTCATTCTTTTTGATGTTTTTTACCTGAAAAAGAAACTAAAGTGGTATAAACACAGTTGGGCTATACGCTTTGTACTATTGCTTACAATTTCCTTTGTTGTAGCTATCATTCATTATGTATTAGAAAAAGTAATCGATGTAATTTAAATATTATGGAAATACTCCTCATCATTTTTTTACTCCTATTAGCTGGTTTGGTTTTATTCCTACTCTACAAAATTTTAAAATGGATTGTGGCAAAAAGAGTAAGAATTATTATCGCAACATCATTGTTCTTAATTGCTTTAGTTGGCTTTACTATCAACCATCTGTTTTTTACAAAAATGAAATTTATTCAATCTAAAGTTTATCCCAATTTATATTTGGTGAAACACCCTATTAAAGATCGAGATTCCTTAAACAATATTATAAAAAGCAAGGTAATTGAAGTAATAGGTAAAAACCCAATAATCAATCAAAAAAAATATTCTGAAAACACATACGAAGCACCTTATGCTACCTTGGCAATTTACACGTATAGCAAGAACTCAAAACTATCTGTATTTCAAGATTACGGGACGGCTTATTTTATAGATAACGAAGAAGATTTAGGCGGTATGGTTGTGGAAGATTTGACTATGTATCAAACTCAAAAATTGGCAACCTACAACATCAAGGCTTATAAAAATGATACCACTCGCTATTACGGTGCGTTAACGTATTACAAAGATGCTTATCCGGTTAAAACAGATACTATAAACAATAACATTCTAATAAAGAACTAATACTACAAATTAACCAAAAATGAAATTTCTTTACTTCATATTAATCCTACTAATCTTTTGTTCTTGTAAGCAAAACATCAAAGATAAAAAGGTAGAACCTGTAGAGATAGAAAGTGCTGTTGAAGCGGCAGCCGAACCCTCAGAACATACTACATCAACCTTCAAAGAAGAGTTTTTAAAACTGAAACTAAAAAGTGTTCCTCTTTTGGAAAGCACTTCGTTTGATAACCTTACAGATAAAGGCGATTATCAAAAAATAAATACCGAAGAATTAAAACTGGCTAAGGTTTATAAAAATTGGAATACCCTCAAATCCAATTATAGTATTATTGATGCCTACCGATTAAAGTTATCTAAAGATTTTTATACCGTAGTCATAACAGCAATACGAAGCGATAAGGAAATAGAATCTAGACTTATCAACTATGATTTAGAAGGCCATGTGATTGCTTCAGAAATGGTCGCTTATAACGCAAAAATACAAAATTGGACAAGCACAAAATCAAAAATTGAAACAGACCGCATCACGATTAATTATCAGTTTAAAGTAAGCAAAGAAACAAGTATTATTAAAATAGAGCCCAACGGAAAATTTAGAATGTTAGGCTTAAGTGATATATTTTATGAATTGGTGATAGATGAATTAAACATAAAACGCTCAAAACTAATACCAAGCTTACAAGCATTTAAAATACTGCCTAACCGTCCGCACGAAGCCGTTGTGGTCATTCCCGAAATTGTAGAAGGTAGCGAAGAAGAACATTACTTTTCGCTTAATACCCATATTGCCTATGCGAATATTGAAAACAAGCAGGTTTTATTTCACTATTTTGAAAGTGCCAAAACAAACGGCTGGGTTTCGGATGCTATAGTACTACAAGAAATAGTTATAGACACCGCACCCTATATCATTACAGAAAATGAAAGAGCTTTTGGTGTTAAAACCCATTTTGTGGGTAGTTCACGTGTCAATCCTTATGTAAGCGACCTTCTTTCGTTGTTTATTATAAAAAGCAATAGTTTACAAAAAGTGTTACACAATTTTGAAGTAAAAAATTATGGCGGTGAATGGGATGGTAACTGCTTGGGTGAATTTACAGATGAAAATAAAGTACTTATTATCTCTGAAGAACAAACCAATGCGTACTATAATCTTATTGTGAAAAACAAGGTTACAGAAATTAAAAATGTAGAAGATAGTCAAGGCGATTGTGATGCCAAAGAAACCTCCACTACGCTTACTTCTATATTAAAATACGATGGACAAACCTATAAATAAAGGAAACGAAGCGAATTATCATCATTGATGAATCTGAAATTAATACTATGTCAAATCCCAATACCTATCAATTGAAACTACAAGAAGAAATCATAAAAAAAGTCAGTTTTATGAACACTACAAAGTGGCAGAAGTTATTTTCAATTGTAAAAGAAATAGACCCGAAATGCATGATGAACATAAAACTTTTATTAGACGATAACGCAAAAGAGTTCACGGTTCCCAACGTAGAAGATATCATCAACAAAAAATATATAGAAGATTATTGGGGTGTTTTTGAATTAAAAGAAATTGAATGGTTATTTATTCCTTCCATAATACAAACTGAACGAAAAAATAGAGATGAACGGCTTACACCCAAAACTCATACCCAAAACATCAAGCTAATTGCTAAAGCATTGCAAGCAGGAACACAATTTGAATACGAAGGATCCACTGAAGGAATAAAAATATATGGATATAAATAGATCAAAAACCAACTATAAAAAAATGAAAACTAAAACCACCCCACTTTTACTCCTTATATTCTTGCTTAGTATTGACTTAACATCTTGTAAAAATACATCAAAAAAAGCTGAAAAAACAAAAACTAACACCATAGTCAATACAGGAGAGGAAAATAAAGACACAATAGAGGTTCTTTCAGAAACAGAACAAAACAAGATTCCAGATAATTTTAAAAGTCGTTTAAGACCTGATGAAAAATTACATCTCGGAAAAGTTTATGCAGACACAGTTACCTACATAAATTTTAATAATATTGATTATGATGAAGTACTATTTACAGTAAAAAGCAATAATGAAAAAGTTGTGTTGATAAGTGATGATAAATGGGAAGGAACGTTTATTAATGAACAAAAAATTATGATAAATTGGAAAATAGATAGCATAAGACCTGCTGGCGACCCTGAGTTTTTAGAATTTAAAGAATTTTTGGTGTCAGCAACAAATGCCAATAGCCCATCAAATGCAAATAATTCATTTGTTATTTCCTGCGGTTCTGGTTGTGCTATTACCTATACGGAAAACAAGATTGTAAGCAACAACAACACGCACGAAGTAACTTTTAAAGTAGAAATGTTTGTCAATGAGACCTTATCAAAAGAATATTATGAAACCTATATTTATACTTGTCCTATATCAAACAGTCTCACTAAAATAAAATTAAAAGGAGATGATGAATTTAGTATCGATGATTTGCATCCAGAAATACAAAAACAACTGAAATTATATATCCCTAAATTGTGTAAATAATACTACTACAATATGAACTTTCAGGAAGCTAAAAAACACATTGCTAAAGAATATGAATCAGACGATGGATTAGACACATTGTTTAGAATGAGTGCCGATGTAGAAGAAGAACGAATTGCTAGGTTTCTTCAAGCATTACAGTGTTTACAAGAACATTACGCAGAAAAACCGGTTATAGAAAAAGAAGTGGCATTTCAACTGTTTAGCATTAACGAAACTTTAAAAGCAAGCATGGGGCATTGGAAAGTAAACAGGCCTAAGGGATTAGACCATGATACTTGTTGGAAAATTATTGATAGTATAAGATGTATTTTTAGTGACTTACCCAACCAAAATTATATATGAAACTAAGCGAATCATTTAGCGGAGCACTCAGAAGTTTTGCCTATTTTATGGCAAGTGGTACGCATTACCAATTAAAAGGCATTGATTACCTAAAACTATATGGCGAAGAGCCCAGTGCCATAGAACAAGCCTATGCTATTTTTGCCAATGTGATAGAAATGGATGAAAACGGAGAAGTGCTTAACGCCAAATATGCCGAAAAACGAGCAACAGATTATATCTGTTCGTATTGTGATTTTAACTTTAAGGTAGAACCTCCGTACGAAGATTGGGAAATAGAGTTGTATTAAGCAAATATTGATACAATAGATTAAGAATAATATGAATAAGTTAATGATAACGTCAAATAAAAAGTTTAGTGCAAAAACTTTTATCAATCAGCATTATTACAGCTCTTCTATTGAAAATTCATCATTTTTGGGAGTAGAATTCAGAAATATAATTTTTGCTAAAGTATCCTTCAAACAATGTGAATTTAAGCAGTGTAGGTTTAGAAATTGTGATTTTGAGGATGTTACTTTTTTGGAATCAAATTTCTGTGAAACCAACATTAAGGATTGCAGTTTAGAACATACTGTTTTTACTGAATCATCAGTATGCGAAAAAACCATAAAAGATTCTTCTGATATTTTAAGCGTTTTGCAACAAGACATTTGAAAAACTATCTAGATTATGAAAAACAAAACGCTACAAGATAATTTACCATTTAAAGATGAAGACGAAAGCCTTGTTTTTAATCACTATTCGTTTTGTGAGTTAATTAAGCACATTATGGTAAAATATGGAAAAATTTCCTACCATGAAGCTGACAAAAAACTAAAGCAAAGCTTTTTAATAAATATGCCAAAAACCTTAGAAGATGTCTATGAACTAACCCATGAGTTAGAATATCATTGGGCTATGTTATTAGTTCATGGAAACATATATTGGACCAAAGGAATACCAAGTGATTTTAACAATTTTAAGGACGAATATTTAGCATGGGAGAAAGGAATTATAAAAAAATATAACCTCAAGAAAACTTGTGAATACCTCTCTTTTTGAAGAAAAATTTAATTTATGAAAACCGAGAAAAAACGTAATATTTATGCATCTGTAGATTCGCTTGGCTTATCATTATTCGAAAAATACAAATACCTGACAGAAAATGATGAAGATATTGTAAAACTGAAACAACAAGTAAGCAAAATTGTTAAAAGCCGAAACCTATCGTCTGTAATGAATGATACCAAGTGGCTCGAACTACAGCAAAACATAGAAACATTACCGTTTCCTCCAGCTTATAACGAAAAATTAATCTTACAGGAAAAAGCTGCATTCACCTTTAAAGACTTTAAAGAACCACCTAAATATCAAGGAGATTGGTCAAGTTTTTGGGAAGAAGGTTTACCCATGTTTTTTACTATTGAATGGCTAGAAATAAGAGCATCCCAACAAATACACCAAGGTTGCTTAGTACCACCAAAAATTATTGATGCCACTAGAGCATTGGTTCAGTTGTTAAATAAACTCAACATTCCTTTTGAGCAAGAAAGTGATATTATCACTATATATGGATATAAATAATGCTTTAACTATGAATGGACTAGAAAACGTAAAACGTAGTAAACTTTATATCGAACTTAATTGCTTATTACGAGCAGAACTACCAAAATTGAAAGAAGATATTAGCCCTTCATTCAAAAAAATACTAAAAGAAAAGAAATTTCAACATCCATTGCCTATTGTTCATGAATTTGAATATGCCGCTTGGGGACGCAACAGCCAGTGGCGATTAGAATTGGATTTTGATGATTACCAGTGGTCTCACAAAACGGTTAAACCTCACTTTTTAACCGCATTATTGAGTATGGATATCGGAGATGATGTAATTTCTTTTAAATACCAACTTTGCAGTTCTTTTAACGATGAATTACAGTCCCAACAATCAGAAAAAATAGAGCTTTCAAAATTAAATGATGTTGAATTTGTAACATCAAAAATGAAAGCCGTAAAACGGTTTTTAAACCTGTTGCCTGAACGCTTTTTAGCAGAAGCTCAACAAATAGATTTTAATGATTTAGAATACACAATGCATCCCAAAATACAGGAAAAATGGCAACAAGGCTATCTTCCTGGTTATGACTGTATTGTTATGGGAGAAGGTGAAATTATAATGGGAAATACATACAGCGTTTATGATTCAAACACTAAAAAAACAAAACAATATTGGTCACCATTATGTGATACAACTATTGAAAGTTTAGAAAAATACGAAGATGATATTTGGACAGAAATAGATATTGTAAAAGGTGCTTTTACATCCAAAAATCAAACATTTGTGTTTGGTAGTGGCGCTATGGGTAATGAGGGATTTGTAGCGTCAATCTCTCCAAACAACATTTTAGATTGGGCAATCTTTTTCACCTTTTCAAACCCTATTCACAAAGCCGAAGTAAAAAATGAACACCTAATTTGTTATGGCGATACCGGAATTATTATTGATATTGACTTGAAAAGCATTTCCAAAATTCAAATTACCTAGACATCTAAAAAGTGAAAGCGCTATAGGTATCGAAAAAATATAAATTAAAACGTTTGCTAACAAAAAATATACGTAATAGCGGTTTTTGTGATTAATTCAACTTTGTTACCTTTGGTCAAAATTTAGATTACAAACTGAATAGTAAGTGATTTGAATTCCGCTACTACGCATATTCAAACCGTTGGCAATAATTATGAAAACAATCCGATTTTCCATTTTAATAATTAGTTTATTGACTTTTTCTAAAATATTAGGACAGGAAATCTTATCTGTTAAAGACATTTACCTTGACGAAAATAACATTGCCTATAAAATCGATAATGACCAAAAATTCACTGGATTCGCTCAAAAAGTTCGTAATAATGGACATGTAGTTTATGAAGACGAATTTAAAGATGGAATTATTCTAGTCCACTTTGTATATTTCAATTTAAGTGACAAAGAACTTGTTGGCAAAATGATTTATAATACCAATAAACCTTTCACTCCTGAAAAGAAAATACAGTTTAAATCAAACAAAAAAGCGACATGGCAAGAAATTGAATATTATGACCAAGACGGAAATAAAATCCTAGAAGAAACCATTACAGAGGGAATAACTACTTATCGATGTGAATTTCTAAACGGAAAGAAGCACGGTACAGAAATTTGCTCAAATAAAGAAGGAAAGAAGTTGACATCTCATTTTAAAAATGGAAAGAAAATAAAATAACTATTGCCAACAAAGCATAAAATTAATGGCTAGTTTTAGCTACTTGGAAAATTCCTTCGGAATTTTCCGCTGGCAAGTTTCTATTTATTAAATTAGTGCTTAAACGCGCCACTAATATTATACGTAACCGTTGCCAGTAATTTAAGAGACATTGAGAAAACTAATAATATTCGGAATAATTTTAAACTTAATGTCCTGTAATTTCTCGGACAAAAAGGCTGAATCAAATAATAATAAAGAAATGTTTGGACTATTTAAATCTAAAAAAAAACTTAACCGAAAAGAAAGAACAGAGAAGTTTCTAAAAAGCAAAGGAGTTAAAATAAATTATAATCTTCCACATATAGAATCTGAAGAGGAAACAACATTGAGAACACCAAAAGAAATTGCTCAAAGAGTTTCTATTTTAGCAACTACGAATATGGTTGCTTTTAATAACATAAAAGCAGAAGAAGCTATTGAATATTTGAAAAAGTATAATCTTTGGGAATTTGTAACACCTGATGAAAAAAGTTTTTTAGAAAACCCAACTGACGAAAAGAAAAATCAAGAAACTTGGAAAAGTGAAGGAATTTGGACTTTAATGTGGGCATTGAATATTGTCGAGGATTTAGAATACCCTAATGAAATGTGCGATTTGAATAAAATTCCTTTTGAAAAATATCCAATTGGATAAGATAAAGACCCAAATATTTTCATAAATAGCATTACAAAATCAAGAACAAAAACGGAAATTTTGGACGCAAACGATTTATATTATAGAATAGATTGGACTTGTGTTGATGCAAGACTAAATGGACACGAATTAAACGGACTGAATTCAGGAGTTGTTTACGAAAGGCATTATGCATTGAACTGGTTAGTGAATTATATGGAACAAGAATGGGACGAAATCTCGACTGACACATAAAAACTACTGGCAACAAAGCATAAAATTAATGGTTAGTTTTAGCTTACTTGGAAAATTCCTTCGGAATTTTCCGCTGGCAAGTTTCTATTTATTAAATTAGTGCTTAAACGCGCCACTAATATTATACGTAACCGTTGGCACCAATGCAAAAACAAACTATGAGATTAAAACTAACATTCATTTTTCTGATATTATTTTCAGCTAAATCATTTTCTTGTTCTTGTGCTATGAAACCTGATTTCAAAACAAAAGAAGACTTAAACGAATACAGTTTCATTGCTCACATAAAAATAATTGGAATAAAAGAAGCTGAAAATATTGAAACGGACTCGTATGTTCACCAAATGAATTTTGAAATATTAGAATTGTATAAAGGAGAACAAATCAAAAACATTCTCGTTTCAGGTTCTCATCCATTACTTAAAGGTTGGACATCTTGTGATTTAGAAGAAAGAGTTGGTGATGAATGGGTAATTTTTGGCTATAACAATGAACATTTTAAGAAGTTAACTACTGGCTATTGCACTCGGTCGAAAAGAATAAAAGTATTTAATGGATATGAAGATGTAAAATATCCTAATCAACTTACCTTAAAGAAAAAACTACAACAATTATTTGATAAAGAACAAATTGAACAAAAATACGAAGGCAAGAGAATAGAATATTATCAGAATGGAAACAAGCAGTTAGAGGAAAATTATAAAAATGGTAGTTTAAATGGTCAAAGATTGTTGTGGTTTCCTAATGATACTCTTCAAAGTAAACAGACTTATAATAATGGAAAGAAAAATGGAGTTTTTAAATGGTTTTCAAGTAAAGGAAATTTAACTAAAATTGAAAAGTTCAAAAATGATATTCCAATTGATACAACAACGATTTGGAGAGAAATTGATACTTCATATTTACACTTAAAAATCTATTCGGACTTAAATAACGTTGACTTAAAACAAGCTAAAGAAATACTGTCCAAAAGAAAAATTTGGATAGAAAGAATATACAACCATGAAGGACAAATGTTGTCAAATATTGTCTTCCGTCAAAATGGAGAAAAGGAAAAAGAAACAATTTATCATCCGGAACAAGACAGACAAATTGTTAGATATTTTCATAAAAACGGAGTTTTAAGCTCTGAAATGTTTCGTGAAAAAGGAAAAACGACAGGAATTTATAAAGATTGGGACGAAAATGGAAAATTATTGAGGTCTTGGGAATATGATGAAAATGGGAAAATAATTGAATCGACAAGAAAAAAATATTAAAAGCACAGGTGCCAACAAAGCATAAAATTAATGGCTAGTTCTAGCTTACTTGGAAAATTCCTGCGGAATTTTCCGCTGGCAAGTTTCTATTTATTAAATTAGTGCTTAAACGCGCCACTAATATTATACGTAACCGTTGTAAAACATTTGACGAAATGAATCGCATACTTCCTATTTTCGGAATTCTAATAATAATGATTAGCTGTAAATCGACTAATATCAGCAAAGAATCGGAATTTAAAATGTCAAATGACTCGGTGAATCTCTATGCATTTATCGGAGAAAAAATATCTGTGATTGAATTTAACACAAACGAAAATTCTGAACGAATGGAAATCGATTCTATAACTGGAGACACTCTAATATTCAAAAGTTTTGTAATAGATAATGGTTTCAAAAACAAGTATAAAGTAATACAGAATGTATATAACGAATTATCAACAGATACAATTGAATTTATTGCTTATGACCATTATGGAAGACCAGCGTTTGAAAATTATGATAATGCCTTACTCTATTTATCATATAGTAAAGAGAAAGATATTTACTATCATCAAAAATATATATTTGACCCAATAAAAAAGGACAAAAACGCGAATTGGAAAGGTCTGAATGGAGAAAGTATTGAAAAACTTTTTAAGAAACAGAAAAACGGATATTTATCTGCACGTGGAGTTTTTGAAAGTGAATAAAAACGTTTTACAACAAAATATAAGAAATAATGCTTAAATTTATTCCTAAATCAAAAGGTTAGTACATTTTTAGTCACTCTGATTTTCCTGCGGAAAATCCTCGGACACAAAAACGCACTATTCTTATACACAACCGTTGTGTGTCATTTGAAGAAACTATATGAAAAAGTTGAAAGAATTGGAACGAGAACTTAATCTGACTTTTCCATCAATTTATAAAAAGTTCTTTTTGGAATGTCTAAAATCTATTCCAAAAGGAATGGTTGGAATAG
>NZ_JBISCC010000102.1:0-367 GCF_044385915.1 Thalassobellus citreus
TTGGAACTGATAATTCTACTGGTGCTGTTACTACTCAAATTGCTGGTTTAGCTTCTGGTTCATTATTCCCAGTAGGGACAACTACTAATACGTTCCGTGTAACTGATGCTACTGGAAATACTGCTGAGTGTAGCTTTGATGTTACTATTACTGATAATGAAGATCCTGAGATTGTATGTCCTGGTGATATTCCTCAAAACGTGGATGCTGGTGCTGACGGTGCTGTAGTTAATTATACAACTCCTGTTGGAACTGATAATTCTACTGGTGCTGTTACTACTCAAATTGCTGGTTTAGCTTCTGGTTCATTATTCCCGGTAGGGACAACTACTAATACGTTCCGTGTGACTGATGCTGCTGGAAATAC
>NZ_JBISCC010000103.1:0-453 GCF_044385915.1 Thalassobellus citreus
ACAACGGTTGTGTATAAGGATAGTGCGTTTTTGTGTCCGAGGATTTTCCGCAGGAAAATCAGAGTGACTAAAAAAGCACTAACCTTTAGATTAAGAAATAAATTTAAGCATTATTCCTTATACTTTGTTGCCCACAGTAGATTATTTTCATAGTTTTCTTATTCCGTTTTTCAGTTTTCAGCGATTGAGTGAGTTCAGTTGTTTTTTTAATCCACAAACTTATTCAATTCCGTTTGAGTGAGAAATTCCGCAACTTGCTAAATTCCGCACATACTTTAGTTTTTAAATTCAGATTTAGATTCCGCAAACTTGCTAAAAAGTCCGATGTGATTTTTATTCCGATTTGAGTAAAAATTCAGCGCAATTAATTCCGCGTTTTATTCCGCTAAATTTCGCTTTTTTTTAATTTCGATTTACTTCCTGCTGAGTGCGTTTCGCTATTGTGGGCAACGT
>NZ_JBISCC010000046.1:0-1249 GCF_044385915.1 Thalassobellus citreus
ATTCAATTTGAGTGTCAGTCCGCTTTTCAAATTCCGCTGTTATTTTTTCTCTTTCCTCAAGATTTTGGGAAAAGCCAGAAAATTGAATAAAAGCAAAAAACATATAAATAAGAACTTTCATTGTTTTCATATTGTTGCCAACGGTTGTGTATAAGAATAGTGCGTTTTTGTGTCCGAGGATTTTCCGCAGGAAAATCAGAGTGACTAAAAAAGCACTAACTTTTTGATTAAGGAATAAATTTAAGCATTATTTCTTATACTTTGTTGTGGTGCGTTTTTTCTCAATAGTTTTTAGCTATTTTTAAAAAGTTAAAAGAATCAATAAGGTTATCGTAATGAAGGATTTTTATATTATTTCTTTTTAAATATTTTCTTTTTAATTCATAAGTTTTATCTTTAAAATCAGTCCTTCTTCCAGCAATAACTACATAATTAATTCTTGATTTATCTAAAGTCAGAAACTCATCAGGTAAACTCTTTATTGGGCTTTTAAATTTATTAAAAATTAGTTTTAAAGAATTAAAATTTCCTTCAATCCAACTGTCCCAATCTTCTACTTGCTTAATTCCTTTTCGAAAGGTTGAGCCAAATTCTCCATTTTTCAAAGTTATTTGTCCACACGGGTTTTCAATTTCGACAAAAATGAAGTTATAGCCTCCAGAAGATTTGCCAATTAAAAGATAATCCGCCCGAAAAGTTGACGTTAATTCAAATTCTTTAAAAAGAAATGCTTTATGATGTCCAAAACCATAACCTGTATGAAATAAAGATGCGATAATATTAAAGTTATTATCCTTGTTTATAAAGTTTAAAATATTCCTTTCATTTGGGTTCGTATCTATTAATTCTTTAAACTGATTCCCTAATTTTTTTAGATATTCAGTATCCTTGAGTTTAGTTATGTTTAGATAATGGTTCGGAAATAAAGATTTGTAGTGATAAGATGCCGTAGGAAGTAATTCGTGATATTTATAAAGTTCAGATACTGAAAGACCATCTACTTTAACTTTATCAAAATAGAGTTCAGCGTTCTTTAATTCGGTTTGTTCCTTTTCTGTTAATTCTCTATAGTCTCTATTATATAGCATACTGTTTCTTCAAATGCACCACAACGGTTGTGTGTATGGTTTCGTTGCGTGAAAATCCGAGAGGATTTTCCGCCGTAAACCAAAGATAATAAAAATGCGAGGATTTTCCGATAGGAAAATCAGAAGCAATGAATTATACACTTTGTTGTAAACAGTTTTTA